>JBGSHH010000923.1:0-10162 GCA_041752355.1 Pirellulaceae bacterium
ATAACCCCGTCCTCGCTGGCGCTTCGGGCTGGTGGGGAACCGAACCAGAGGCCAGGAGATTCAGCAATTACAAGAGCGCCAGAGAGTTTCACAAGACCCAACGCAAACGCAGCAAGTGATTGATAAAACACGACTTATAACGAATAACCACCAACTGAAAAAACGAATGCGCGCTATTGTAAAGCTCGCCAACGCACCACCCATTGGGATAGTGTCTCTGCAAAATTCCGACTGCGTGATGATTCGCTTCCTACCTTTCGCCTGCGGGGGCTTTTGCTAAGCTGCTAGGGACTTGCGCGATATCCCCACTGCCAACCTCGCAGGCGGCGACTTGCCTCTTTGCATAGGAAACCGATTCATGCCGACCGTTACCGACGATTCGCTTTTGACCTGGTGCCGCACGCTGCTGGGAGTCGAGCCGGGGGTGAAGAAGCTGCCGCTACAAGATTACCTGGCCGCGATCCCGACGCTCGAAAAACTGTCCGCTTTATCGGCTGGCACCGCCGTTTTGATCCGTGGGGATGTCGATGCCAAGCCGGGCGAGAAGGTCGGCGAAGGGGATGTGCGACTTCGTTCCATGGTCACTACGCTGGAATATGGCCGGGTTCGCGGTTGGAAGCAAATCATCTTCGGCCACAAAGGTCGCAAGCCGGAAGAGTCGCTGAACAAAGTCGCTAAGCGACTCGGGGAGTTGCTCAAAATCGAAGTGCCACTGATCACCGATTGGCTCGACGAAGCCACGATGACCATCAAGCCGCATGTCGCCGAAGCGATCGCCAACGCGGATGCTGGCAGCGTGCTGGTGCTGGAGAACACACGGCAATACAAGATCGAGCGCGTGTTGTGGGACGCGAAGCCGGAAGATCTTCCGCAACTTGTGCCGGACCTCGCCAAGCTCGCCAATGAGTTCGCGAGCAAAGTAGCGAAGGTGTATGTGAACGAAGCACTATCGGCAGGCAGTTTGGATGCATCCAGCACGATTGTGCCAGCGGCCATGGATCGCGTGGCGCTTGGGGAATACATCGCGAAGGAATTCGCCGGTCCGATGATGCAATGCGTGCAAGCCCAACTCGTGGTATTTAGCGGCATCAAGATCGACAAGCTCGACGACTTGGAAGCGATGATTCAGCGCGGCGGCATCAAGCGCATCTTTAGCGCCGGCTCGCTGGCGATGGCGCTGAAAAAGGCGAGCTATTTGCTGCAAGGGAAGGACTTTTGCCTGGGCGTGACGGAAGATCCCGCGCATGCAGGCAAGCCTTACTACATTCCGCCCGCACGCATTGAGCAAGCCAAGAAGATGTACGACGCGGGGCTCAAGCAGGGGATTGAGTTTGTACTGCCTGAGGATTTTGTGTTGGCCGATGGGAGCGTGAAAGTGACGCTCGAGCCAGGCGATCAGCAATTCGATATTGGTCCCAAGACGATCGAACTCTTCAGCAACAAGGTGGGTGAGTTCATCGCTTATGCCAAGACCGCAAAACCGCCTGTGGTGGCTTTTCACAATGGTGTGTTTGGCATGTTCGAGGACTCGCGATTCGAACGCGGAACCAAGACGTTCATCGCGGAGCTCAAGCGAATGACCGACGCCGGCATCGAGGTGTATGTCGGTGGCGGCGAAGGTGGCACGGCGCTTGAGAAGTATGGCGCCCCCGAATGGATCACGCATTGCTTTACAGCGGGTGGCACGGTGCTGAACGCGCTCGGTAGCGAGCCGATTCCCTACCTGGTGGCGCTGAAGATGGCGGCCAAGTAGAGCCGGGGAATGAGAAGCGGGAGGCGAGCAAATCGCCTCCCAAGGATGGGAAACCACCATGCGAATGCTAATCACTTCGCTTTGGTTTGCTTGAGCATCCAGTCGTAGAGTTCTTGATCGTTATACGCCTGCGTCCACGAATCGTGGCCGGCGTCGGGATAGATGGTGAGCTTGGGATCGCCGCCAGCAGCTTTGATGGCGTCGACCATTTCCTGGCTTTTTTCGGGTCGCACGGTCGTATCTTTGGCGCCGTGAAAAACCCATAAAGGCAACGCTTTGAGTTTCTCCGCGTCCTTAACGTTGCCTCCGCCACAGATCGGCGCGGCGGCGGCGAAGCGATCGGGATAGGCGGCTGTTAAGTTCCAGGTGCCGAAGCCACCCATGCTCAAGCCTGTGCAGTATTCGTGCTGTTTGTCGATTTGAAGTGTCTGCTCGGCATGGTCGATAAGCTGAATCAACTCGCTTGCTTGCCAACGTTTATTCGTGGCACATTGCGGCGAGATCACCACGAAAGGAAAGTCTGACTTGCCATCGACGATCTTCGGCGGGCCATGCTTCTTCACCACTTCAAGGTTGTCGCCCCGTTCGCCGGCACCGTGCAGGAACAACATTAGCGGCCATTTCTTCTCTGCCTTGGGGTCATACTCAGCAGGCAAGAATAGCCAGTACTTGAGCGTGGACTTGGCTTGGGCATCGTCCCCGGCCGCTTTGACTTCCAGGCTTTGCGCCACTTGCTTGCCTGCCGCCGGCTCTTCGGCCCGGGCGAAGGAGGCGAAGCAAAGACCAAGACACCCCATGACCGCGATCACGACCGCGCGACGAAACAACATGCTGCCACTCCAGTTAGTAAGAATCCGCCGACAATACCTGGCCATCGCTAGAAGCGTTGAGCCTGGCCCACACAGAAAGCTGACCACCAGAACCAACAATATTCACATAATCGCTGATCGCGCGAACGCTGCCATCACCCAAAGTGACATAGATACTTCCTTGATGCGGGCTGCGCGCTGTCTGCTGAAAGTTCGGCCAATCGCCGCCTGAACACGACATACCCATTTCGATCAAGCGTTGCGAACTACCGACCGAAGTGCGGATCGCCTGACAAGCGAGGACGTCGTCGGCATCGCTGCTGATGGCGTTGGGGCCGTTGTCGTCACCAATTTGACCGTGTGCCCACAGCGAGCTTGGACAACCACCGCTCATGGCCCAGACGCCGCGTGCATCAAAATCCACAACACCCGCCCGAATATGCCCGATCAGAATTGTGTTCGTCGTGCCATCTTTGATTCCGCCGATATCGAGGCACGTATTCGCGCCCATGATGCCGCGATGGAGGGTATTGTTCCAACCTTGCGATTTGCTGGTGGCACCGGAGTTTCCACCATGTTGCGTTACGGTCATAAACGCCAGCGAAGCGTTGGCACCATAGCAACCACGCGCCCAGTTGTCGCCCAAGTTGGTGGTACTGCCGTTCCTGGTCCCCATGAAGGGCTTGCGAGCGAATTGATCGCTGGGGCAAATCATGAACGGGAGTTGGGTGCTGCGGGCGGGCATGTTGACAGCAGCCGTGATCGGTTGCTTGAAATCGAAGGCATTGTAGAGTGTTTGTTGTTCCAAATAGGGAAGCGCCATGATGACCCAGTTGGGGCCCAAGTTGCTGGGCGTCCGGCTTTCGATCTGCGATTCCACTGGCCAAATGGAACTCGGCGGAAATGTGTTGTGCGCGTCATGGTAGTTATGCAACGCCAGACCCAACTGCTTGTGATTGTTCTGGCATTGCATCCGTCGGGCCGCCTCGCGAGCCGACTGCACCGCCGGCAACAGGAGCGCCACCAGGATGCCGATGATGGCAATTACGACAAGCAACTCCACGAGCGTGAAGCCACGCCGAACCACAGGCGTCCTCAACATACCATTATCCTCTCGAATGAGACCAGCGAACCAGATAAGTGGCAAACGACCCAGAGGTCGCCACCAGGGATAAGAATCTGTATTGTGGCAATTGTGCGGTGCGCCTGCAACCAAAGAAAGTTTTTTTGCGGAGAAAATACTCCCGTAAAAAGTGCCTTAGAGCGGGGCGAAGGTCTCTCCGCCTGCGATTGACTGGGTCCGTAAACCTGCGGATTCCCGCCAGATGCTTTTCAAAACCACCAAATGTTGTCAGAATATTCCGCGTAGTTTTCTTTTCTTCCGGGGCAGATTCGCCCACGGTCCATTTTGGAAGTTGCCTCTCATGCCAAACTCTTCCCGTCGGGCGGCATTTACCCTAGTGGAACTTTTAGTCGTGATCGCGATTATCGGCATCCTGGTGGCGCTGCTGCTGCCGGCGGTGCAGTCGGCTCGCGAGGCGGCACGACGGATGCAATGTCAGAACAACCTTAAGCAGTTAGCGCTGGCTTGCCATAACTATCACGACACGCACCTCACGTTTCCGCCGAGTTCGATTTGGACCAATCTCACCCAAATCACGAACAACAACAACGATCAGCTTCGCGCCAACTGGGTCATCATGATCCTGCCAGCGATCGAACAGCAATCGCTCTATAACGCGTTCAATCACGCGAACCCGATTCCCCATTCCACCAACGCGGCAGCTCGCAGCACGCGACTAGCGTTCATGCAATGTCCCAGTGACGGCTTTAGCGCCAAACCCTTTAATGGTTCGAATAATGCGAATACGAACCGACTCGGCAATAACTGGGCCCGCGGAAACTATGGCGCGAATGCCTCGTTGGGAAAGATGAAAGCACCTACCGATGGCGAAAGTGGTGCGGGCGAAAGTTCACCGCAATGGTCTGACGGTCGTCGTCGTGGCGTGATGGGAGCCAACATTTCGCTCAACATCGGCGAGATCAAAGACGGCACGACGAACACCATTCTCTTGGCCGAATTGAGGGCGGGCGTGGTCGAATTCGATGCACGGGGAGTTTGGGCGATGAGCGGCGGCTGCCCCAGCGCTCTCTGGGGACATGGCTCGCGCTACGACGCCAACGGCCCCAACACGCCGCACATGGAATCCGACGATATCGCCGCTTGCGACGACGTGCGTAGCGCGGTTGGCGGCGCCGCCAAGCTGCAACAAATGGGCATGCCTTGCGCATCTGGCAATCGCGCCAACTATCAACAAACGGCTCGCAGTTCGCACACGGGAGGCGTGTATGTCGCGCTGGGCGATGGCAGCGTGCGGATGATCAGCGACTATGTTGACATCACGGGTGCGTCCGGGCGAATGTCGGTTTGGGATAAACTCAATGCCGCCGCCGATGGCGAAGTGCTGTCCGCCGCCGAATTCTAATCGCCGCTTGCCATCGTGTTGCTCAGGTTTGACAATGCATAGGGCCGACGCCGAGGGTTATCCTGGCGCGGCCATTGCTGTCGAAACTTCTGGGTGAACGCATGATGACGCGATCCGTTTGGTTGAGCTTGTTAATTGCCTGCGCGCTGGTGGGTAGCGCGCGCGGGAAGGAGGCCACCAAGCCCCAGCCAGCCGGCATCGTCGTAAGTGTATCGCGCCCCGCGAGTGAAGCCGGCGCGGAAGTGCTGCGAAATGGGGGCAACGCGGTCGATGCGGCCATCGCGACTGCATTCGCGCTGGCCGTAACATGGCCCGAAGCAGGCAATATCGGTGGTGGCGGATTTATGTTGGTATATCCCGGCGGCGAACGTCTGCCGGTGGTGGTCGATTATCGCGAAGTTGCGCCTCGCGCCGCCACGCGGGAGATGTTCGCCAAGGGGGTGCCTTCGCAGTATCCGCTGGTGGGCGTTCCAGGCACCGTGCGAGGAATGGCACTGGCGCACAAAGAATTTGGCAAGCGGCCCTGGGCGGATCTCGTCGCGCCCGCCGTTAAACTGGCGGAAGAAGGAATCGAGGTGAACGTGGCGCTCGCCCTGTCGCTCAACAGCGCTTTGAAAAAGGGGAGCGACTTTCCGGAACTCGCCCGCGTCTACGCGCCCCCTGCGAATCGCAAAGCCTGGCGCGCAGGCGATATTCTGAAACAACCCGAACTCGCCGCCACCCTTAAGTTGATCGCCGAGCGCGGGGAGGAAGGTTTTTATCGCGGCGAGGTCGCGGAGAAGATCGTGGCAGAAATGCAGCGGGGCGGAGGACTGATCACCTTAGCCGATCTGGCCGGCTATCAAGCCAAGCTACGCACGCCGCTGCATGGCACCTATCGCGGCTATGACATTTACGCGCCACCACCACCTAGCTCCGGCGGCGTTTGTCTGCTGGAGATGTTGAACATTGTCGAAGGGATGAAGCTCCAGCAATACGAACGTTGGTCACCGCAGACGATCCATTTGATTTCGGAAGCGATGCGCCGCGCCTATTGCGATCGGGCGCGCTATCTCGGCGATCCCGACTTTGTCGAGTGGCCCGACAAACTCACGACGAAGGAATACGCGCAGTCGTTAGCCAGCGAGATCAAATCCGAGAGGGCGACCAGGAGCGATTCCTTGGCGCCTGAGATCGACTTAGCAAAGGAGAGCGAGGAAACAACGCACTTCAGCGTCATCGATCGCGATGGCATGGCGGTCGCGAACACGTACACTCTTGAAGCAAGCTTCGGTTCGCATATCGTTGTGCGTGGCGCGGGCTTTCTGCTCAACAATGAGATGGGGGATTTCAATCCGCGCCCTGGTGTTACCACGCGCGCGGGGATCATCGGCACCGCCGCTAACGAAGTTCGCCCCGGCAAGCGGATGCTCAGCTCGATGTGCCCCACGATTGTTACTCGCGACGGCCGAGCCGTCATTGTCACCGGCAGTCCGGGCGGTCGGACAATCATCAACACGGTCTTTCACATCTTGATCAACAAGCTGGAATACGACTTGCCGTCCACGGATGCGGTGAACGCCTTACGCACACATCACCAATGGTTTCCCGATCGAATTCAATTGGAAGGAGCGCGCATCGAGCAGCATCCCGCACTCGCCGCCTCGCTAGAGAAACTGGGGCACAATGTTCAAGTTCGCCCAGGCACCCAAGGCGACGCGCACAGCATCTTCATCGATGCGAAAACAGGAGAGGGGCGCGGGGTCGCTGATCAACGCCGGGATGGTTGGAGTGCGACCCAATAGCTGCGTCACGCCCTCTCAATAGATAAAGGCAAGCAGGGAATGCTTGCCTAATGGTAATCAAGCGGGCAAGCTGCCTTTGCTCCGTTAGCCGGCAGCTGGCTTGCGATCCTCGGTGGTCGCGAGCAATTCTTCCACGCGAGCGAGGATCGAAAGGCTTGAATCCGAAAGATTCGGCGCACGGTTGGTTGGCTCGATGGCGTCAAATTGGCCGCGGCAATGTTGACAGGCGACACGTTTGCCCAGGTACTCGACCCGGATTTGCAACCGCCTGCCGCATGTGGGACATTCCTGCACAAAGTATGTGGCCTTCGTCATTACGGCGTTTCCTTCTACCGTTGGCCTGGGAAGAACGGTCGATAACGTCCCCATGCTACAGCTTTCGTCGGCAATTGGCAACTTCGTCCGCCTCTCAAACGGGCTAGATGAAGCGGTTTTAATCAGAAGACACGCGCGCAACGCCGAAGTTCGGTCAGGTAGGGGATTTAGGGCCTTTGAATCTCGCGGCGATTGGCTCAATTCGGGGGTATAAGGTCGCCCCAGTCGTGCCGATAGAGAATAAGGTAGCTTTGAAGTACCCAAGCCGCGCGTGGAGGAATAATGCATGGCAATCCTTGCCTTTGGTGGTGTGAGTGTCGTCTCCCGACGTGAATTCCTACGTCTGGGTTTGGCTGGCGGTTCGCTGCTGCTGGGAATTGGAGCCGAAAAATTCTGCGCCGCCGCGCCGACGCAGAAATTGCCGGACTGGAAGACGGTGGAACAGACCGCAAAATCGACACTGGCCTCTCGGCAGGGCTACCAGCCTGGCGATCTCTTGGCCAAGAGCGATGTTCAAGGGGTACTGACGCAGCTCCAGCAACTCGGCTGGGAGGTCGCCAATCGGCAGGAACTGCAAAAGAAGACACTCGATGATGGGCACTTCTTGGTAAAGGAATTGCGCACCACGGCCGGACTGAAGTTCAGTCGCGCCGTACAGCACGATGACAACGTATTCGATCGCTTGGATCGGCTCTCCGAATACTCCGGCGGTCACAAACTTATAGATACCATCGTGCACTTACCTGACGGCACGAAGCTGATGTTGAACAAACCCACGCCAGGCTTTAGCGACTTAATGTCACTATTGCCTAAGCAAGCCAATGGCTTGACGCCGACCAACAAAGACTTCAGCAAGCCGACTGGCAAGATCTATAACGAGACGGAACTGCTCAAGGCATTGGCGGACAGCTACGTCAAAGCCACGAAGGTGGTCACTAAAAACTAAGGCTTGGCTTGCCTGGCGGCAAGGATGATGGCCTGAGCTTGCTCGGGATCGATATTGAGCGTCGTGGCGAGCGTTGTCGCGTCAGAGGCCGCGAGTTCTTCACGCGTGCGCGCGGCGTACGAAACGATCGATTCGGCATAGTAGTAATCCACGCCCAGTTGCTGCTGCAGTCGACCGATCGCCGCATGCGATTCTCGCAATTCGGCTTCCTGTGTGCGGACATCGCACGTCCAACCTGCCAGTTCTGGCATGTCGTCGAGCGTCTTGTCGTGCAATTCTTCGACTTGCGACGCGGGGACGATCACAATCAGGCGACGTGATGGTACTAACATGATCACATCATCGATCCACTGCGTGTCCCAGGCGGTGCGCAATTCCACGAGTGTTTCGCCAACTTGCTCAAGATGAAACAACGAGTATTCAACGTGGCGGTTCGAGTTCTCGCCAGAAAGTCTTTGGACAGCTTTGAGTTCCGCGATCGCATCTGCGAGCTTGTTATGTGCCATGTAGGCCGCCGCCAACGCCGCATGACACTCCGCATTGTCAGGCATTTCAAAGCCTGGCGACTTTAATTCGGCAATCGCAGCCAGCGGATTGCGCAACTTGACGTCTGCACAATGCGTAAAAAGTTCGCAACGCCACAAGCGTGGGAATACATCGTTGGGAGTCAGGTCCTTCGCAAGCTGAGAAGTGGACAGCGCGGCAGCGTAATGTCCTTGCGCAGCTTCGCACTGGGCGCGCACCATGTGAGGATATTGGTTCTTGGGATCCTGTTGACAAGCACGACGCGCATCGTCAAACGCGGAATCAACATCGGCGAGCATCAACTTCGCTTCGGCCAATGCAGTGAGCGCCAGCGGATAGTTCGAACGCAATTCTAGCGCATGAGTGGCATCGAGTTTCGCTTGCTCTGGCTGATCCAAGCCGATAGCCGCCAATGCCCGGCCACAATACCCTTCCGGTAGAGTGGGATCGTGCGCGACGGCGTTTTGAAAATGTTTCATGGCCTCCGCATAGTTGCCTTGAGTGATCGCTTCATCGCCTTCATTCACATCGCGCCACGCCGCCAGCGAGCCTTGGTTTTGAAAGAGGGAAGTCAGCGACGTACCGGCTAGCAGTAGCACAGTCGCCACAACAAATGCATACGAGAAGTACGAAGGAGTCACTTGTCGACGCTGGCACGGAAATGTGTCCGGAACTTCGGCGGTGGGGTAGCCCACGTCGATGGCCGTTCCTTCGGCATCCGTCCAGCCAACGCGCGTTGCAAACATGAGTCGCAAGAGTGCGATCAAGACCAGCGCGCTGGCGAGGGTCACGAACCACGGAACATGAAAGGTGCCGTTCGCTTGAACTGGAAGTTGCCCTGCGTGCATCATCTTCATCGATCCAAATGCCAGCACATTGTTCACAAAATGCATCAACATTGGCGCCCAGATCGACTTACTACAGAGATACAAAAAATGCAACGCAACGCCCAAGAGTCCGGTAAAAATTATTTGCCCCGGTTCCAAATGCACGAGGCCAAACAGCAGCGAAGTCACGAGTATGCCGCCAATACATCCCAACTGTGCGAGTAACCCGCGCCCCAAATAACCGCGAAAGAACAGCTCCTCGCAGACAGCCGGCAGGAAGCAGCCGACTAATAGCACCACGAACCAAGACTTGCGTGCGAGAATATCGTGATGCGAGAAAATGCGCTCACGCCAAGATTGCGCGGCAATGGTATGACCAGTGGCCGCAATGGGTGTTGCGACAGGCGCCTTGGTCTGTGCCGTGTCGTGGGAATAAGCATCAACCGGTGGCACAACGCTATAATAGGCTTCTTGACTTGCCACAAAAAGCAGCTGTGCGGGTAAGGGCAGTAAGCAAGCGATCAACAAATGGTGCCACGAAGCCTTTACGATGGCCAATGCTTTGGCCGGCTGGGGCTGCGTGCCCGACCAGGCCAAAAAGAATGCGGCCAGTGAGCCAGCCGCCATGCCGATGGGTACATAATCATCGCCATTAGTGCTGCGCGTGATTAGCCCATAAAGCCCGCCGAGGAGGCCGCCGAAGAACCCGGTCACCAT
>JBGSHH010000924.1:0-3452 GCA_041752355.1 Pirellulaceae bacterium
GTGATTGGCAAAGAAGCGGATGAAGTCGTCTTCGTAGTCCTGCCGGCGATTGGAGTCCAAGTAGTCTTCGGCGAGGAACACCGTCCGGATCGCGGGATCAATATTTTCCAGCGTTTGGCAATCTTTGGCTCGCCCCAGGTACAGATCAATGGCGGCCGGGTGATAACCGAGCAGGGCGCCAACGACACGTCGTAGTGACGTGCCGCTGGCCACATCGTCTTCCAGAATCAATACACGCTGACCTTGGAGCACGCTCATATCGTCCAGCAACTCGCAACGGCGAGGCGGATAGTCCACATGCACGGAGAGGATCGCAGCGTCGCAGCAGCCGAAGAAATAACCGTAAACATGTCCCTCGGGCGCGACCGACACGGCAATGTCGAACAACTTTTCACTCGTCAACAATCTGGCCATCGCAAAGGCGGCCACGCTATCCACTGGGGTCAGCGGGTTGATCATTGACTCCGTTTCGTAGCCTTTGGATTGGCGCACATGCTCGGCAACAGCTGCTTCGACGCGCTCCAACAGTGGTTGTGGGACCATGAGTCATCTGTCGTGAAAGGTGGATCGGTTTGGCGGAGTATTGTTTCACGCACTGGCGTAAGCTAGTTTACACCACCGCGAAGGACAAGTTGCCACCGTAAAGTCTGGCTGTTGAAATCCAAGCCATTCGCTAAGCGAGTATTGTGGAGGTGCACTAATTTGAGAATTGGCCTACTAACAGATATTCATGAAGCGGTCGAGTTGGCGGCCGCCGCCATCGGTGAGCTGCGGCGTCACGAAGTCGAAACCATTATTTGCCTCGGCGACTTCTGCGCGATGGAAGAGCGTCTGGCAGAGATGTGCGACCTCCTGTTGCGCGAAAACGTGCGCAGCGTGTGGGGCAATCATGACTTTGGGTTGTGTGCCGACGCCAACCACGGTCGGGCGACGAAATATCCTTCGCATGTGCAGGAGTTCGCGCGTACCGTGCAACCGAGGATCGTGATCGATTCCTGCTTGTTCGGCCACGTTGAGCCCTGGTTGGATACGAACAAGATCGAGGACCTCTGGTACTACGAAGGTCCACCGGAGACCGACGAGCAGTTCGCCAGAATCTTTGCCAACAAGGGTTGGCAATTGGCTTTTGCCGGTCATTATCACTACTGGCTGGCCTATTCTGCCGCTGGGCAATTGGACTGGCAGGGAGACAAGGAGCTCGATCTATCGCAAGGCCGACACTTTGTGGTTGTCGATGCCTGCATGAAGGGGCAATTTGCGACATTCGATACGGAGTCGCGTATTTTGACGCCGTTGAGTTGTTAACAGCCCGTCGCGTGCTGTTGTTGCCAAGCTTAGCCAGCAATGCGATTGCTATTCAGCTTCCCATCGCGAACCTAGCAGTTCATAGGCGTTGTAGGAGAACACCATCAACTCGCCGCAGCGCACAGGTTTCTAAGGGTAGAACTCACGTCCATCTGGCGCAGTGGTTGGGTCGCCACCGGCCATCACCAGAACGCAATTGCTCTTCCTATTGGCCATCACGGCGAATCCGACTAGTCCATCGCAGGTTGGTGACACAGTTGTGATCAAGCTCGTTTGCAACGGCAGGGCCAAACGGAAACTTCATTGCTGCGTGTCATTGCCCCAGCGACGATGAGTTATCTTTTCGCGGCTCTTCAAGCTTGATCTCGAGAGTGGAGCACTCGATCAAGGACCTTTTTCTTTCCACGTCGCACCTTGATTCAACGGCACGACAGAAATATGAAGCGAATCTGATTGCGTTATTCAGTGCGTGGTCCGATCATTCACGAAACTCATGATTACACAATGGACAGACAATGACTCGTCTGGAACATGTCGCCGAACAGCTGGGGCAAGTTCGAGTACCAGATGCCACTAGGAAAGAAAACATAGCCAACGCTCCAACAATCGATATACATCCGGCAACAGTACCAAAGTAGTAGAATACGGCGAATGGGATCGCGCCCAATGAAATAAAGACGACAGTTGAAGTCAACTGCGTGATCACGCTTAAGATCGTCAGGTTGATGTCCCCGAACAAATTCCGAATCCAATTCTCGATGGACTCATTCAGAATTTCGAAAGCTTCCCATAGCAGGCGAAGAAGGCCAAATCGCATGATGCAATCCTGATCACATGGTGCCAAAGCCGCGACTTTCAAATCCAATATTAGTTGCAAGCGGCGCGTTCGATCAATCAGATAATGATTGCTTTATTATGGCCAGGGGCACTACGGTTGATAAAGCAACACCATTTCTGTAAATCGCGGTTTTCTTTTTGGGGCGGGGTGGACGGCTTTCTGAGGGTTAACGGGTTAAGACGGAAGGTTGAAGGTGACGTACGTTTTGCCGGTTTCCCAGTCTTCGCTGATTTCCATCAGCACGGCGCTGACGAGTCGCAACAGCGAAGCTTCGTTCGGGAACAACGTGGCGACGCGGGTCCGCCGTTTGATCTCTTTATTCAAACGTTCCAGGCCGTTGGTCGTGCGCAGGCGACGGCGATGTTCTTCAGGCAAGCTCAGCACGGTGAGTCCTTCGGGAACATTAGTTTCCAGCCAGGCGGCTAGCTTCGGTGCCGTCTTCTGATACTTCGTCACCAGCTTCGCTAAACGTTCGTCCGCTTCGCGGCGATCACTGGCGTTAAAGACGCCGCGCAAGTCGGCAGCGACTTCGCGCCGCTGATCGAGTTTCGGCACGTAGTGCATGGCGTTTTGCATCAGATGGAACTGGCAGCGCTGCCAAGGGACGCTAGTGAGTCGCGTTTGCAGCGCCTGCTTGAGGCCTTTGTGATCGTCGCTGACGACGAACTGCACGCCGCACATTCCGCGAGCCTGCAAGCTCGCCAGGAAGTCGCGCCAATCCACTTCGGCCTCGGAGAGCGAGACGCTGACACCGAGGATGACGCGCTTGCCGCTGGGCAAGATGCCAATGGCGACCAGCACGGCGCAACCGATGACTTTGCCATCGATGCGCACTTTTTCGTAGCGAGCGTCGAGGATCAGGTAGGGCGTTTCGCCCAGCGGTCGCTCGCGCCACTTGGCGAGTTCTTCGTCGAGCAGTTGGCTAGCGCGGCTGACCTGCGCGCTGGAGACCTCGGTGCCGCAGAGTTCTTGCATCACGGCGGCGACCTTGCGCGTGGAGACGCCTTGGACGTACATCTCGGCGACAGCCAGCTTGAGCGCCCGTTCGCTGCGTTCACCCCGTTCGAGCGCAGAGGGGTAGAACTCGACGCCGCGTGTCTGCGGAACTTGCAGGTTCAGCTTGCCGAGGCGACTGGTGAGGGTGTTGGGTTTGAAGCCGTTGGCGTGGCCAAGGCGGCTTTCGCTGCGTTGGTAGGGTTCTGCTCCGAGTGCTTGGCTGCGTTCGATGAGCATGGCTTGGTTGAGGATGAGTTCGAGCACTTGGGCGTAGCCTTCGCAGCCATTGTCGGTGAGTAGTTCCACGACTTCG
>JBGSHH010000925.1:0-5101 GCA_041752355.1 Pirellulaceae bacterium
TATCGCGTGGCGCTCCTTGGCCCGACCTGCCATTGCTCAAGCAGACACCAGGTGGTGTCGTACTTTTCAATGCGGAAGATGATTTGGCCGACACGATCGCGCCGCGCTTAGATAAGGCCGAGGCCGACGACCGCAACATCGTAGCCATTGAAGGCGTCGAGATGCTCGGCCAGCGCCGGCACTTCTCGCTCGAATGCGACTTACCACGCTTGGTAGAAGTGATCGAGCAGCACCATAATACGCGCCTCGTCGTGATCGACCCGATATCGGCATACACCGGCAAGATTGATTCACACAACAACAGCGAGGTGCGTGGCCTGCTCGCGCCGCTCGCGGAATTGGCTGGCCGGCATCGGTTGGCCATTGTCGCGGTAACGCATTTGAGCAAGTCGAGCGGCACGAAGGCGGTCTATCGCGCGATGGGCTCGCTAGCGTTCGCGGCCGCGGCGCGGGCGGTGTGGGCCATCGTCAAGGATCAGGAGAACCCGCAGCGACGATTGTTCCTGCCGGCAAAGCTTAATTTGGCCCAAGACCCGGATGGTCTTGCCTATCGCATCAAGGAAGGACGCGTCGTGTGGGAAACTGATCCGGTGCCGATGCATGCCGATGACGCCTTCGCCGCCGAGATGCGCGCTGCCAATGGCGCAGGCAACCGTGGCTCCGAGCGTCGCGAAGCTGCTGAATGGTTGCGCGCGGAGTTAGCCAATGGTGCTAAGCCGGCGTCCGAACTGATCGATCTGGGCGAGCAGTACGGATTCACGAAGCGCACCTTGCAGCGCGCACTGAACGCGCTTCATGGGGAGCGAAAGAAAAATGACTTCAACGGTCCCTGGTTGTGGTCGCTGCCCGATTTACGCTGCCCCGCGAGTAATCATTGCAAGCCAACAAGCGACAGCCTCGATGGCGACTAGACTCAACAAAGCTGAAAAGCCAATTTTTAGATTGGTTACTTGGGAACGAAAGACGATCATCCAGATGGCTCCCGACCAGCCGCATGCCAAGATGTAGGCCCCGAATGTCCTATATAGCCCAACTGATCGGTACCTCGGCCCATGTGGGTCTAGGGAGATAATCGAGCATGCCAGGACGTAGGTACCAATCAATATGCAAACAATGGCCAACCAAAACCAGAGCTGCCTACCGGCCGGTTCCGGCTTGACCAACGCCCTCGGCGTATCGTGTGCTTGCGGCGCTCGGCTACTGACCCCCAAGCCGCCACCTAATACGGGCCGCGCGTACAACGTGATCGATCCTGGTGATCGCCGCGCTGATGGTCGTCCGTGGGTCGATCTCAGTCGCTGGCATGGGATACGGAGGCGTTAGGGCGGAGTGGATCGATGGCATCGTGGCGCTGATTATGGCGTAGAATCGGGCGTCGCGCGAGTACAGCAATTATAATGAGCGCGGCATGCTGTTTCTGTGGGACACGGATGATTAGCTGATGCGGGATTGCAGAAATCGGTCAAGTCCGGATTAGGCATCACCAACACGCATCACACGTGACGGTTGAGGATGACGGAGTGGGAAACTACTCGGTCAGAGTTGACAACATCGATGTGTCGGACCGACGCACGCACGGATGCCGCACTTGGCCGGCTGAATGGCCTGCGAAACCAAGGCATCAAAGGTCCTACATTCGCCGAACTCTATGCCTTGCCGCCTAGAACGACCCGGACCGTAACGAAAATTCGCTGCGCACCAAAACACGTCTCACCGATTTGTATTGCTGCGGCTATTTGACTACGCGCGTAGCCTCGCGATACAACCTGACTACAACAATAGTCTTAATTCGCGGTTCTTCTGCAGCGAGCGGTTTAAAATGCCCGAACCTAAGGCACCTCTGGGTTCCACTGAGATCGAGATTTTGCGTTACCTGGGCGATCGGGCACCGCAGACCGTCGGCGATGTCGCGGACCATTTCGCCGAGACTTCGGGACAGGCCCGCACAACGATTCTCACCATCATGGAGCGACTGCGAAAAAAAGGCTATTTGAGGCGCAAGCAAATCAATGGCGTGTTTCAGTACTCTCCCCAGTTTTCCCAGCAAGATCTGTTTCAAGGGCTGGTGAAGAAGTTCATCGATACGACGCTCGCTGGTTCAGTCTCTCCGTTTGTGGCCTATCTCTCCGAGGGAGGCCCAGTATCGGAAGAGGACCTGCGGCAACTCAAGCAACTGGTTGCGGACCTCGAAAAACATCGGAAGGAAGGTGACCAATGAACGTCGTTACCAACATGCTCGATGTTTGGGGAGCGGCGATGTGGCGCGCCAGTTGGCAAGGGAGCCTATTGGCACTGGCGGTCTCGTCTATCTGTTGGCTGGTGCCTTCGATGCCAGCGCGGTTTCAATGCTGGCTCTGGCGGCTGGTCATGCTGAAGTTTCTGGTCGCGCTCGTGTGGTCTTTGCCGATCGAATTGCCGCTACTCCCGGCCCCGTCGTCCGCAACTTGGGCGACGAGTGAGCCAGTAATGCTTAGTTCCCTGCCGATGGACGGCGTCGGTACTGGCGCGCAACAGATGCCCAGCATCGTCACGCCGTTGTTCGTTCTATTCGTCGCGTGGGTCGTGGTTGTTCTGTGGCAGCTGGCTCGCATTATCGTCGCCTGCCGTCATGCCGGCCGACTCAGCAGCGGTTGCCGCGGGAGTGAAGACCGACAACTCCTCGATCTGCTGGCGAGATTCAGCCAGTTGGTCGGCCTCGCGACACCCCCGCAGTTGCTTGAAACCGAGGGGCAGGGGAGCCCGCTGCTCGTCGGCATATTGCGGCCCGCCATCGTGCTGCCATTGACCACGCTGAACCAACTGGATGCCGCCGAACGCATGCTGGTGATCGGCCATGAATTGGCCCACGTGGGGCGGCGCGATCTGCTCAGCGGACTCGTTGCGGCCATCATTCGCGTTCTATTTTTCTTTCACCCACTAGTCTGGCTCAGCGAGCGGCAGTTGCGGTTGACGCAGGAGATCGCCGCCGACGAGTTGGCGATTGCTCTTCAGAAACAAAATCCGGCCAGGTATGCCTCCTTGTTGGTGTCGATTGTCAGTAAGTTCGGTCCAGGCTCGCGGGTTCCCACGATGTCCGTGGGCGTGGCGGGATCGCACAATTCCCTCAAACGAAGGTTGTCCGCCATGCGTTTTATGCGGCAAGTAACCACGCGTATCGTCATCGCTTACGGCATGTTCTTGGGGTTGGTCGCCGTGTCAGGCTTGGTGCCGTGGTCGGTGGTGGCGGCCGCAGCGCCGGCGGCGGACAAAGTCGAGCCACAAGAGTCGACGGTGAGTGGCAAGTTCGTGTCGTACCATGACGGCGTCCTGAAGATCAAGGTTCAAGAGGCCAATAGAAAAGAGTCGCAGGAAATCCAGTGGCAGATCGCGGATGACACGAAGGTCATCAGCCATATCCCGAACAGCGCTGCAAAAGCAGATAGCGCCCGCGACGCCTTTAAGCTCTGGGAGGCGGGCGCGGCAATCGTTGTGAAGTTGAAAGACGATAAGGTGACCTTGGTCGCGATCGGTCTCAAACAGGGGACCGACAAGGTTACGGAGCAGAAGACCTCCGAAAAGGTCAAACAGCAGTTGAAAGGGGGGTGGGGCAAGTTCGTGTCTTACAAAGACGGCACGCTGACGATCAAAGCCAATTCGGGTGCCCTTGTCGAAACTACAATCCCCGCGAGCGCGCAGACTTTGGTCTGGAGCGACGACGACGCCAAATATGCGCCGGCCGACACCGCAGCCGCTTTGGCGCACGCAAAGGTCGGCACGTGGTGTATCGTCAGCGTCGCCGATGAGAACGTCACCGTTCGCATGGGCGCACGAAAAGGGAGTGTTATAGGGACGTTCGTGGCGTTCAAGGATGACCGCCTGCTGATGCTCGGCAAAGATCTCGGCGAGAGCTTTACCAAGAAGTATGGGAACAACTTGCACTTCAATAAGTTCGCCGCCGGCGTGCCAGTTTACGAGAGCGTCGATGGCGGCGAGTACAAATTGATCGGCGTCGCCGAAAAGGTATTGAGAAGCGTCAAGGAAGGGACAATCATCACCGTTCATAGCGAGGGTGACGACAACGCCACGATGGTCCAGATCGGCGTGCCGAATAAGAAGTAGCATGCCGTCGCGCACCGCAAATCGAAGTGCTCATTTACAGAGGTCCTCCGCCATGCATTTTCTCAAACATCTCGCTTCGTGTGCCGTTCTCGGCATGATCGCTTCGCTAGGTGCCATGCCGCGCAGTCTCGCCGCGGCCGAAGAACCCGCTGCCAGCAAGCAGAGCAACGGCACGTTTGTGTCATTTCAGGATGGCAAGCTGACCATTAAGGGCCTGACGGGCCTCGTCGAATTCAAGCAGGTCGGTAAAGGTTTCAAAACGTACCAGAACAACGAAGCAGGTCCCGGCTCGAAGCTGGTCGATACCGTCGAGACATTGAGCCGCGCCGTTCCGGGGACGGTGGTTCAGGTCGATGCCGAACAGGGCGAAGTCTATTTGGGCTTGGATTATCGCGTGATCGGCACGTTCGAATCCTTTGACGATGGAAAACTACATCTGCGGGCTGCCGATGTCCCGCCGGGATTCATCCAAAGGCCAGCAGGCCAAGTCGTCTTGACGATTGAGCCTAGCACTCCGGTCCTCGAAAGCATCGATGGCGGTGACTTTAAGTACGCAGGCGAAGCCGGGAAAGTCTTGAAGTCGGTCAAGCCGGGCGCGACTATTACCGCACGCAGCGAGTACGATCCCAACATCATCGAGGTCGTTCAGATCGGCCAGCCCAAGCGACAGATCGAACGCTACATCGGGCAAACGAGGGGGGCAGTGCGCGGCACGTTTATGTCTTTCCAGGGTGGCGTGCTTCGTATGCGCGGCAAAGGTCTCACCACACTCGCCGCAAACGAGTATGAACGAGCCGTGAATATCCACATCCCCGCTGGCGTCCCGATCGTCGAAAGCATCGATGGTAGCGAGTACCGGCCGACCACCGTCGAAACCTTGCAGACGTTAAAGGAAGGGGCTGTCGTAACAATTCGTAAAGTCGAGGAAGTCGTGCTCGAGGTCCAAATCGGCGTCGCCAAACAATAGTGACGGATCAGACCGCTTCTTTGATATCAGGCTGGC
>JBGSHH010000926.1:0-2311 GCA_041752355.1 Pirellulaceae bacterium
ATCGTGTACTTCTTCGTCACCCAAATCGATTTCAATCGGTTCGGCCACCATGGACATTTGCTCCGCGCCAATGGTGAGCGTCTTGGGCCCTCGCCCGATCGGTTTGGTGAGTTGCAAATCGGGAACAAAAGTCTGTCTGCCGGGATCTTGTTGATCGGTGATATACACACGTTCCTCGATCAACGCCGCATAGCGCGGTTGAATGAGCGCATTCAATTGGGCTTTGAACGCCACGATCAACGAATCGTGAAACCCCGGCCAAAGGGCGGGCTGCTCCAAATACGGGTCCATTCCCGGAAACGGCGATGGCATGATCAAACTCTCCGGCCTCGACGGAATTGCAAGGGTGGTAAGCCAATTATACGGTATGCGCCTTTCGTTCGCCCCCGCTTTTGCCTAACTCACTCCCCTATTAGCATACAGGCATGAATGAAAACACAGAAAAATCGGCGAACTTCGGCGGCTTGCAGGTGGCGGCGTTCGAGAGTCGGCGCGCCAGCGAGATGGCCAATCTAATCGAGAAGTGCGGCGGCGTGCCGTTGGTTAGTCCGAGCTTGCGCGAAGTGCCGCTGGAGGACAACCCCGCCGCCATCGACTTCGCCCATCGCCTCATTACCGGCCAGATAGAAATCGTGATCCTGCTGACCGGCGTCGGCTTTCGGCATTTACTGTCGTTGGTCGAACGGCATGTCGATCGGCAGCGGTTCCTCGACGCGCTATCGGATGTGGTCACCATCTGTCGCGGACCCAAGCCGGTGGTGGCGCTCAAAGAAGTCGGGCTGACGCCAACCCATCGCGTCCCCGAGCCCAATACCTGGCGCGAACTGCTGGCAACCATCGACGCCGGCATTCCCGTCGCCAATCAACACATCGCCTTGCAGGAATATGGCAAGAGCAACGCCAGTCTCATCGCTGGTCTCGAAGCCCGCGGCGCCAGCGTGATCAGCGTACCGGTGTATAAATGGGAACTGCCGGAAGATACCGCGCCACTGGAAGCCAACGTCCGTCGGATCGCCGCAGGCGAAGTCGATGTGTTGCTCTTCACGTCGGCGCATCAGGTCGTGAACTTGCTGCACTTCGCCGAGCGTCTCGACATGAGCCATCAATTGCGCGAAGCGCTGCGGCATACCGTCATTGCCTCGATTGGCCCGACCACCAGCGAGATGCTGCAAGCATGCGATTTGGCCGTCGATATCGAACCGGAACATCCCAAGATGGGGCCGCTCGTAGTTGCGGCGGCGGAGCGCTCGCCAGAATTGGTGGCGCGCAAACAGCGGATTCGCATCGCCATCGCTAATGCGCCGAAGACACCGCCGCTGGATAGAACGGCTCCCTGGTACGACAGCCCATTTATGAAAGCCTGTCGCCGCGAGCCTGCGCCGCATACGCCAGTTTGGTTGATGCGTCAGGCGGGGCGTTACATGGAAGAGTATCGCAAGGTCCGTGCTAATTTTTCGTTCCTGGATCTATGCAAACGGCCTGACCTGTGCGCCGAGATCATGATCACGGCGGTCGACAAATTGAAAGTCGATGCGGCGATCATCTTTTCCGATTTGCTTCCCATCCTGGAACCGATGGGACTCGAATTGGAGTTCGGCCCAGGCGAAGGGCCGATGATTCACAATCCGGTGCGCGATGCCGCAGGCGTCGATCGCGTGCTCGAACTGGAGAGCGCTGCGCAGCTTGACTTCGTGATGGAAACCGTCACGCTCACGCGCCGCGCTCTCGATCCGCGTTTGCCCTTGATTGGCTTTTCCGGCTCGCCATTCACGCTCGCGAGCTATGCGATCGAAGGGGGCTCCAGTCGTAGTTACCTCCACACCAAAACCTTGATGTACCGCGACGCCGGTGCCTGGCAAGCGCTGATGGATCGGTTCGTCCGCGCGATCACCCTTTATCTCAACGCGCAGATCACCGCTGGCGCGCAATGCGTGCAACTGTTCGATTCGTGGGTCGGCTGTCTAGGACCGGACGATTATCGTCGCTATGTGCTGCCGTATATGGAACAGATCATTGCAGGCCTGCCTGCCGACGTGCCGGTGATCAATTTCGGCACCGGCAACCCCGCGCTCTTGCCGCTCTATTCCGCCGGCTTCGCCGCACGCAAGCAAAACGCGGTGGTAGGAGTTGACTGGCGGGTGCGACTGGATGACGCCTGGCAAACGATCGGCTACGACAAAGCGGTGCAAGGCAATCTTGAGCCACTGGTGCTGCTGGCCGATCGCGCCACATTGCGTCGCCGGGTGCAGGAGGTGCTCGATCAAGCAGGCGGTCGCGCCGGTCACATTTTCAATCTCGGCCACGGCATCGT
>JBGSHH010000927.1:0-5569 GCA_041752355.1 Pirellulaceae bacterium
CGCTGCCAGCTTCGCATCACGGCGAGCGGAGCGCTTGAATATACGCTTCCGTCTCGTCGGCGACTTCTTGATCGCCTGGCTTGTAGGCGAAGAGGCGCGGATCGAGCGAGACGTTGGTACGCACGTCGAACAGTTCCAAGAGCACCAGCGGTTCCGACTCCCCTCCCCTCCCCTGTCGCGTGTACTCGACACGATACGGAAAGAGCGGCAACGCGCCATCGCGGCTCAGAACGATGCGCACGTGCTGGGGCAAGTGCGGTGGCAACTTCGTCATATCGACCGACGTGCCTGCTTGCAGATTCGCGGCGGCATCCGGCCAAAGTTCCGCCAGACGATCGAGCTTCCAATTTCCTTGCAGCACCCAAACGGGAACTTCGCCGAACTTATCCGCTACGGGCGCCTCGAATTGAAAATGCGTATCGAGCCCTTCCAAGAGCTTGCTCAAGCCGCCGAGCGCCAGGGCCGGCGTGCCAATGCGCACAAACGCCGATCGTTTCTGCCCCGCCAGCACTTCGCTCACCCGGCGTTGATCGATACGGCTGAGACTCTTGCGTTCCGGCAGATCGCGACGCACCCACAAGAATCGACCATCGCTCACTTGCAGCAAGCTGGAGACTTGGTTGGCCACCTGCAACTTCAATTCCATCTTGAGCAGTGTCTCTTGCTCGCGCGCCAGTTGATAGTAGCTACCCGAACCGACCAACTCTTGTCCCAGCAAGTGGGTTGTGAGCCGCAGCTTGGCGTCAAGTGTGGGAATCTTGGCCACTTCATGAGCGGCTTGCGATACCATCGACGCTTGCACTTCGCGCACGGCGTCCCGATTCACTTGCGGCAAGCGTTGGATACTGTTCTCTTTGACCGGCGTGCTCGTGACGGGAGTAGCGGGAATGCTAGCAGCAGGCGGCCGCCCCTCCCCTGCTCCGCGATAGACGCGCCAGATTTGCAGCACGGCTAGCAGCGGTAGCAGCAGCGCGACGACGAGTCCGGCAACTGTCAAACTTTGCTTCATGGTGCGGTTATGCCGGTTTTGCCAAAGATTCGCGTTGTAGCGGACCGAACAAATACCCACAGAGGTAGCTTCTTTACCCGAACCAGCGCGCAAGGACCAGCAGTCCACGCGATGTTGGGGGCATTGTAGGAACGCTGCCTCGATTGGTCCACGTCAGTCCGCATCCAACTTCCTCGTATGAATGCATACGAGGTTCAACGACAAGAATCACGGCTCCGCTACTGCTCCGGTCGGCTATCCGGGCCTAGGGCGAGCATCGCGTAGGGGGGATATCATGAGAATGAGTTTGACGCTATGGATGATGCTGATCGCCATGGCCATGGGGACGGTTGGTTGCGCGGTGCCCAAGCAGCACAACCTGCCGCCGGCCCAACAACTAATGGAACCCGGTCCCGGTGTCGGTGGCCCAGGACCTGGCGTGCTCCAGCCTGGCATGCCGCCAATGATGATTCCGGTACCCATTCCGACGGTCCAGGTCTTGTTCAACAAGCCTGAGAACATGCAGGTGCGTTGGGATGCGGGCGGCTATGGTCAGTTCGATTCGGAGCCGTTGGTGACACCGGCCCGGCAGAACTTCCCCCAAGCGGCCATCTATCGCTTGAAGCTGACCAACATCGAAGGTCGCGATGGCGTGGAATTGTATCCCACGGTGGAAATCGGCCCCGCCACGCCGCGGACCGGTGCCTACCTCGAACACAATGCCATTCCGATTCAGTTCACGATCGAAGACCTTGATCAGGTGCTGACCGGCAACTTCGTGACCAAGGTCATCTACTTGCCTGATGCTGAATATGCCGAACTCGCGATCGCCGGCGTGGAAACGCTGGTCAGCACGCGACTTGATCCAGGTGTCGATCCGATTGTCGAAGCCGATCGTCGTGGTTCGATCCTCGCGGTCATTCGCGTGGGTAACAAGGATCTCGGCGTCGAAGGCTCGGGCGAATTGTATAACGGTGGTTATGGTGCCGATGGTTACGGCGGCATGGCTTGTGGTCCAGGCGGCAACCTGGCGATGGGCTTGCCGGGCATGGTGCCAGACTACGTCGCGGGAGCAACCTCGCCGCAGTATGGCATGCCGATGAGCGGCACGCCGATTGGTCTGCCTGGTCCTCCGCATATTCCACTGGGTGGCCCGGCCGGTTTGCAGAAGCACGTGATCAAGAATCACACGCATGTACACATGCCAGAACCGACTCGCAAGTTTCGGATCGATGTTAAACAAGAGCCTGGCATGAGCTATCCCAAGCCACCGAGCCATATGTACATCAAGGAGCAATCGATTCACGCCGCTCCTGCCTATCATCAACCACACGGCATTCAACATCAAAACCTGCCTTCGGGCGGCGATGGAGCCTACTGCCCACCGCAGTAACGCTTGAATGTCGCGAAGCCAAGGCCGCGGGAGTTCGCTCCCGCGGCGTCGTATTGAGTCCAAACAAAATGGTGTGACTCGCACACCTCACCTCCTCCCCTGCTCTGCTCATGCTCCATTCTCTTACATGGCGAACGTTGAGAAGCTGGGGCATGGCCGCCGGCTTGGGCGTCGCACTGCTGGCCACGAGTGGGAACTCAACTACGCTCGCGCAAGCGCCAGTTCACTTTCAGAATCCTCTGGGCGCGAATTCGCCGCCGGGCTATCTCGGCCAACAACAGTTGCAGCGCGGTGGTCCATTGGCGGGCTACTTTCAACCCGTTGAAGTCAAAGCGCCCGAAGGCGCTGGCATCGCCTTGGTGGAAGAAAATCGCTTTGGCGATCCGCAAGAGACACGCTCGCTGGTCGGTATGCAGATTGGCTATGTCTATCAACTCAAGGTGACGAACATTCCGCTCAACGAAGGAGCGGAAGTGTTTCCCACGATTGAGTTGCTCGACCGGCTCTATCCGCCGGACGGACAAGAGTTGCGTTTTCCGATTCCGATTGAGTTGACGCTCGAAGAACTCGATCATGCCGCCAATGGCCGCTATGTGACACGTGTGATTTATTTGGAAGAGCCTCGCGCGGCGCTCGGTGTGCGACAAGATCCCGATCGCCAACGCTACTTCGAGATCGACAGCGATCACGATCCGCTGGAAATGGCCGACCGCATGGGCCGCCCGGTGGCGATCCTGCGGATGGGTTCGCGCGTGCCGACTGAGGACGACTTCGCCGCAGGCAAGGTGCGCTCTGGTCCGTTCATGAAATACAAGTTTCCGGCCAGTCGCGGTCCCGCGCCGTTCATTGTGCCCATGCCAGACCAAGACATTCCCAAGTCGGACTTTCACCAGCATGTGCCACGCGTCGATCCCGACGCCCGCTGGGGAGTGTTGCCGACCATGATGGTGCCGCAACAGTTGCCGCCACGTAGGATGCGCTGATGAAGATGTCAGTTTCACAATCCGAACGCGCTCGCTCGTGCCAACCGTTGTGGCTGTTGACCGCGCTCATGCTGTTGACGTTCTGCTCTTGTCGCGGTGCGGCCTGGCTCGGACCAACACGACAAGAAGCGGACCTTCCCAACGCGCGGCATCTCAGCAATTGGGATCGCCTGCACCAAGGCAAGGGGCCGCCAGCGGCTGCGTACACGCATCAGCCGCGCTTTGTCGAGATTCCGCGCATGCCGATTCCCGAAGGACCGGCAGTGAGTCATGAAATTCTGCAAGCGGCCTACAACGCGCCGTCATTGCCTGATTCGGCCTATACCGGCAGCCCTTACGATCCGCCCCTGGCATCTGCGTATCCTGGTGGTTGCCAAACCTGCCAGTCGTGCCGCGGTGGAAATGGCGGCGCGCCCGATCATCGTTGCGGTGGTGCCTGGTCGCCGCCGGGCCTTGGTTGTCCCTGGCCGGCAGATGAATACATTTGCGATGGTGGCGACCGCGAGACGAGCGTCGACGTGCTGCGCGATTGGAGCGTGCGCGGCCTGGAAATGGAAGACACGGTCGCTCACTATGACACGCTCACTGGCGAAACGGTCGTCGAGCCATCCAATCGCGTTTGTATCTATGCCCCGCGCTTTGCCGCTGTGCGAACCGTCAAAGGCTTGAATCAAACGCAGCAGAACGAAAACCCGCTCGCAGCGCGTGATCGTGAAATGCCGCATCAACAAAACGAAGCGACACTGGTCACTACCAGTACGCAGCAAGTGCAACCACTCGGCAAGTTTGGTCTTAAGCCGGTCAATATCTACGAAGGTCGCGATGTCGGCGTTCCGCTCGCCCGCGTGGTGGTGCCGGCTGGCTTGTCCGATCGCATGTTGCCGCACGAAGACTTCAAACTGTTCGTCACGGGTGTGTTCGACATCGCGGAGAAGGCCCGTCTGGCCAATGCCACGGAGAACGCGCTCGCTTGGACCGAAAAGCAAGGTGTGCAAGTGGTGCTCGATGGCAAGTTGCCTGTCGAAGCCTCGAACGATGTGGCGCTCGAACAAGTCTATCGCTACGACCTGCTCGGCAAGCCTCGCCTGCGGATCGTGAAGACCGCTTCGAAGCAGAACGCCAGGCCGGGCGAGATCGTCGACTTCACGTTGCGGTTTGACAACATGGGCGACCAGGTCATCGGCAACGTCACCATCATCGACAACCTCACCACGCGTTTGGAATACGTTCCCGATAGCGTGCAGGCCAGCGTCGCCGCCGACTTCTTCACACAAGAGAACGATGGCGACTCGCTCATCCTGCGCTGGGAAGTGGTCGAACCGCTCAAGGTCGGCAAAGGCGGCGTCATCCGTTTCCAAGCCCGCGTGCGGTAGTTCCACGTGGGGTAGGCATCCTGCCTGCCGTTTCTGCTGGTTCGTTAATAGTGAATCGGCCTCACTGGGCGCGATGTGGCACTTGCTGCGCCTTCAAGTTGAATCGCGCTCACGCCGTTTGCTACACTAGGGTGTGCCTTAGCCCTGTGATGTAATCTTGGCGAGACGGTTCATGCAATTCAAATTGTTTCAAGCGCACGTGGGCCTTTTCCGTTCCGAGGAGGAGTGTCTCCACGAGGTATTGGAGAAAGCAGCCGCGTTCGCGAGCACGCTGGCGCCCGATGAACTCGTGGGCTTTTCACAATCCATGTCTGGTGTACGTGGCGCATTCGTCACCGTCTGGTATCGGCCACATCAAGCACCACCTTCGCCGACAGCCATTGCGGAGGCCACACTCGACGAACGTGAACTGCAAGCGTGGCTGGGCGATTCTCGGGGTGGTGAAAAGTAGTGCGATATGTTTACCATATGAGATTTCGGCATCAATACTATCACGCGGAATGCGACGATCATGACCAGCCCCGCCGCCATCGCCGAACTCTTCACGCAAGTGCGTGGCTATACGCTCGCGTTTCTGTCGCGGGCCAGCGCTAAGGCGTTGTTTTGGACGCCGCCGCATTTGCAGAATCACATCCTGTGGCGCAGTGGGCATGCACTGTGGGTCATCGATTTCTTGGTGATCGAGCCACTCACCGGCCACTCGGATCTGCCCACTGGCTGGGCCGAGATGTTTGCGGAAGGCTCGCGACCGCGTGAGGTGATATCGTGGCCAGCGCGCGAAGAAGTGCAGGCGCAGCTTGAGCAACAACGCGAGCATCTGCTCGGTTTGTTG
>JBGSHH010000928.1:0-1543 GCA_041752355.1 Pirellulaceae bacterium
CCAAGCCAACATGGTGAGCGTGCCACCGACCCAGCCCGGAATTTCCGCCAGGTGATTCGCGTTCCAGCCAATCGTATGAGACGTTGGCGTCGCCTGCCATTGGCATTTGTCTTCTGGCACACACTCTAGCACTTGCCGCGTCTTGGCCATCTCGCGCTCAAACTCAGGCAGGATCATGTCAGCGTATTTCATGGGTATGGTCCTAACGATGGATGAGGGTATCTCACACGTGGACCCGATTCTACCAAATATTAGTCGCATCCGTCGTCCAACGAGTACCAAGAGGGCCGCGGATAAACACGGATGACGCGGATCAATGCCAAGAAACGAGATTGGTCGCCGATCTCACCATTCGAACCTGTTTCAGCCGCGTTCGTCCGTGAAAAAACTCCCCCAAGTCCTATATCGGCGCTTGTAAACAGAGCACGTAGCCATCGGGATCGCGGCAATAGACCTGTCGCATGCCATAGTCGCGCACAATGGGCGGATCGACATCGACGCCGCGACTTTCCAAATGCGCATACGCGCCATCCAGATCGGCGCAACGAAAATACAGCGCGACATCGCCATGACCAATCGAGCGCGCCGCGTTTGGATGAGGTGGACGTTCGTGCTGCTCGTACTGCGTATTGAGCATCAACTCGGTATCGCCCAGTCTCAGCAAACACCAGTCGCAACGCTCGCCCGACGGCGCTGCTTGCTCCACCCGAAAGCCCAGCACATCGCGATAAAACGCCAGCGACGTGGGCATATCGAATACTTGCAACAGCGGACACAGACCTTCGACGTGGATAGTCATCGCTGGCTCCTTGTAATAGTTGCATCACTTAATCGCGCGCAACGGGCCGCGCAGCAGCACGCGACCGTCCGACAAAATGCCTCGCCCCGCCGGGAATGTAAGTGTATTGCGTTCGCCAGTCGAAACATGTCGAAACGAACGGCGGGCGTCATTTGAATAGTCCCACAGTTCGGCGGGAATCGGCGTATCTTCAAAGGGCAGCACATCCCAAGTGAACCAGAACATGTCGGCGCCGGCCGGATTGAGGATCATCGCCACCGGTTGTTTGTCCAATTCGACAAACCAGCAATCGGACGCGTTGATTCGGTCTCGTTTTTTCCACCAAGTCAACCATGGCATCAGCGGATTCACTTCTTGGGCAACATGAAATTCACGGCAGGCATCGTGATGTACACATCCCCTGGACCCAGCTCCGATGCTTTCTTGTAGCCAGGCAACACATCCACGACCGCATACTTCTTGAAGACAAATCCTTGCTTGAGCTTCGTCTTGCCTTGGAAGAAAATGCCGTTGGTGCCATGCGAAACGAGTTCCACCGCCACTTTGCCGTCGCCGACGTAGAACTTTGTGCCACTGACCGAGGCGCTGGGCGTCCTGAGTTCCACAGCCATACCACCCTTAGTTTCCACATAGTACAGCGTGACATCTTCGTTGGGTAACTCCACCTGCACCACGCGACCATCGATCGACTCGGCGCGTGCGTCTTGGCCAAGAGCGGACACGAGAATCAGCAGAAACAACCTC
>JBGSHH010000929.1:0-3911 GCA_041752355.1 Pirellulaceae bacterium
GAGGGCTAGATCTTCGTAAATCCGTAGCTGTCGTTCCGAGGTGAGTTCGCCTGCAATCCATGCTTGCCGCATCTTCTCTAACAGCTGCGCACCCCGCTCTCGCAGAATCGGAAAGTTGGGAAACATCTCGCTGGGCGAACAGTCCGGGCGATATTGCATGAACGGCTGGAATTTCAGGAACTCCGGGCCTAACGCCTTCTTTTCCAGTTCGATGCGGTCGGGCAGGAAAGGGTTGGTGTATCCAATTTCTGCAATCGCTTCCGCAACGGTCCACTCGTCGGGGGTGAGCAGTGGCATGGCTGTCGTATCCGATGAGACATTAAATGTAGCGCGGCACTACATGTATTGTATGCTGCGGGTCGCTGGGACGAAACGCCGTCGGCTCGCACGCACGCCCTAAGCGCATTGCAAGGAACAACTTGCATCAATATCTAAAAATTGGCACGAGAGTCGCTTAATGGAACGAGCAAGTCCACTTCTGCTACGCCTTAAGGAGACCTGCTCATGTCGATGCCTAGTGCCCTCACAACCGATCACCTTCGCTCACGCTTGCTGAAATATATGGCCCGCCCCCAGCGCCATCGTCTACTTCATGGCTATCCATTGGCCGCCGCAATGCCGTACGCGGACAGCGACGTAAGGCAGCGCGCTACCAACGGCGATGCCGACTCTTGTTTGCGCCCTGATCCGGCGCGCGAGCTATTGGTCGGAGTGCTACCTCACCCTTTTTGCAATCCAAAGATCCAGGGATGCGGGTTCTGCACGTTCCCACACGAGACATTCACCACCAACAAAAGTGATGCTGTGGTGCAAGCAGTGATCAAGGAGCTTGATGATTGGCAACGCTCCCGATCAGACGCCGCAAAGCCCGAGATCGCGGGCCTTTACTTCGGTGGCGGAACCGCCAACCTGACACCCCCAACATCGTTCCGCAATCTAGCTCGCAAACTAGCAGAGACGTTCGATGTTACGCGCGCCGAGGTCTCTCTGGAAGGAGTACCGGCATATTTCGTTCGTACTCAACCGCTGCTCGTGGATGTAATGCAGGAGGAACTTCCCGCACGTCATTTCCGCATCAGCATGGGCATACAAACATTCTCGGAAAAGCGTCTCGAACAAATGGGTCGGTTGGCATTCGGTAGACCGACCACCTTTGCCGCAGCAGTTAAGATCGCCCATGAGCGTGGCATGACTTCGTCGGGTGATTTGCTGTTCAATCTTCCAGGCCAGTCGCTGTTGGAAATGCGCGACGACGTCAGGCGCGCGATCGACATCGGCTTAGATCAAATCTGCCTTTACCACCTCGTAATGTTTCGTGGCTTGGGTACGGTTTGGTCGCAGCACGATGAGTTGCTCTCGGCGTTGCCGCACAACGAACTGGCCGCGGAAAACTGGCTAGCCCTGCGGGAAGATTTGATGGGAAGTGGCTTTACCCAGACTACGCTCACGAACTTCGAGCGAACAGAGCTGGCTCACGATCCGCGCCGCTATCGCTACGAGATAATGAGCTTTGAACCTGACCGGTATCAAATGCTTGGTTTCGGTCCCGCAGCTATCTCTTATGCTTCGACGCAAGATGGTTCCTATGCATTTAAGACAATCAACGCGGAGAGCTCGGCCGAGTATTTGCAGTTGACCAAGGGAAATGGCCCCGTCTGGAACCGCTATTTTCAATACGACGTCGAAGATCAAGAGATGCTCCATCTTACGCGCCGACTGGCTGCCCTCGGAATTGATAAAGATCGATTTGAACAATCGTTCGGAAGCCATGCTTGGGATAAATATTCTGATCAACTTGCGCTGCTGATTGCCGAGGGCTTACTACGGAAATGCAACCAGGCAATTGAATTGACCCCACGCGGAATGTTCTTCGCTGACTCGATTGCCGGTTTGTTAAGTGATCGTCGGTTGCGCGAACGCGACGCTACGCAATACGTGGAATCCCGCAATGATAACGGCGGCGGGCATATGTAATGGCGCTCGATCCGAACTGAACGACGGCTTAGAAACTATAAAAGGTGATTGCGTGAACTCAACCTACTACTCCGCGAACTACTCGGAGGCCAGACGACGCTTCACGGAGGCGGTAAGCCTCGCCGGCGCGCATCTGTCCACGTACGATATCCCGGCAGACTCAGAAAATGATCTGGCGATTGACGTGGCCTCAATTGGCCCAGACGGAGCACCGACAGTTGTTGTGTCATCGGGAGTACACGGTGTGGAAGGGTTCCTCGGTTCCGCTGTGCAACTGGCATTGTTAACGCAACTATCGCAATTGCCAAACAGCTTGAACATTCGGTACATACTGATTCACAGTCTCAATCCGTTTGGATTCGCGCAACTCCGTCGATTCAACGAAGATAACGTTGATCTCAATCGAAACTTCCATGCGCATGCGAAAGACTACCATGGAGCGCCCGATGGCTATGCGATCTTGAATGGCTTTCTGAATCCCCAATCTCCACCATCGCGCTTTGAGCCGGTCAAGTTAAAGGCCGCGTGGCAAGTTGCTTCTAAGGGAATGCAAACGTTAAAGCGTGTTATTGCGGGCGGACAGTATGAGTTTCCAAGCGGCATCTTTTTTGGTGGACACCGTCCTTGTAGATCGACGCAAATCGTGTTCGATAATTGCGATCAATGGATCGGGGCGTCGAGTCGCATTATCCACTTAGACTTTCACAGCGGATTGGGAAAGTTCGGCAAGTACAAGCTGTTGCTCACCGATCGCACCAAGGCAGACCAGTCTCCGTGGTATGCCGATACGTTTGGCGCTCACAACGTCGAACGACTTGGTCAAGAAACCACGGCCTATCAGGTGTCGGGACTGTTTGACCAATGGACGCTAGATCATTTCAGTTCTCGCGACTACCGTTTTGGTTGCGTTGAATTCGGAACGTATGGACCGACACGTGTTTTGGCGGCGATTCGGGCAGAGAATCGCGTGCATCACTACGCCGCAAAGAATAGCAAGGCTTATCGCTCCGCGAAAGCAGAACTCCTGGAGTGCTTCTGCCCGCACGATGTAGCATGGCGCAATCAAATCGTCGAGTCAGGGCTGGAAATCATTGGTCAAGCGACCCGTGCGTTGAGCGCCGCTCCTGGCAACTGACAAACCAACCGCGCGTTCTAGCGTCGCCACCCCGCCAATCGTACTCCACTAGAACAGCGGCCGAAACCAAGGAGCACAATACTAGCGCATCGTCACGTGGGTGGATTACCTTCAACTACTATATCTTGTCCGCTAAAAGGAGCGAACCATGAACCGTAATATCTCGCCCACCGAATATCGTCAAAGACTTCTCGCTCTCCAATGCAAAATCAAAGAACGCGGACTGGGCGCGTTCGTTGTTTCGTCATTTGAAAGCATCTTCTACTTAACCGGTGCCGGATTTGAACCTCTGGAACGACCGTTCTTTCTCGTTGTTCGCCCCGCGGGCCCGCCAATGCTACTCGTACCCAAGTTAGACGAGGAGCACATGCGGAAGGCGCACGGAATCCCACGGGAAAACGTTATAACGTATCGCGAGTATCCCGCCCCCAGGTCAACTGGCTGGTCAACGCGCCTTGTGAGTTTGTTATCCGACGACGAAGGACCAATCGGCCTGGAGCCTACCGTGCGGCGGGAGATTTCAGATGAACTTGCGTCCTTTTCGCCTCAAACGTTTCACCTGGTCGAAGACTTGCGACTAATCAAATCGCCAACCGAAATCGAAATGATCCGACAGGCGGCAAAATACGCCGACTATGGCGTAAAGCGTCTTCTGTCGGCTTCCTATTACGGGGCTATGGTCGCGGAGGGTTTCGCAGAAACAAGAACCGTCTCAGCGAAGATCATTCGTGAAGTCGAAGATTGGGATGCTTTGACTACCAAGGTGTTGATGGCCACTTGGGCGGCACCTCACAGCGCAATG
>JBGSHH010000930.1:0-1850 GCA_041752355.1 Pirellulaceae bacterium
GCAACTTGTCGGCAGGCGTTTCTTGCAGCAGCGCGACGAGCGGTTCCAAATCGCCGAACTTCAGTTCACGATCCCCTTCGTCCGCCCAAGTGGGGACCAGACCGCAATCGGTAGCAATGGCGGTGCCCAGACTGGCGACCAACATGCCACGACCCATAGTGGCCAGAAACGCGCGGCGAGAGTGCGGGAACATGAGCGTTCCTCCGGCGAGCAGGAGAGGTAGGACAGCACCCCCGCCATTGTCTTCTTCTGCCCGGAGAATTGCAAACTCTTACTGCACGTCGGCCCTTACTCCACGCCCGGTAGTGTCTCGTCGCTGCGCAAGAAACCGCGTTCTTGGGGATGACTGACCGTCAAAACGGGGCAAGGCGATAGACGCAGCACGCGTTCGGCGACGCTTCCTAAGGAAGGATGCGTAGCGCCACTGCGGCCATGTTTGCCCATCACCAGCAGGTCGATCTTATTTTGCTGGGCAAAGCGAACGATTTGCTCCGCCGTGTTGCCAGTGAGATAAATTCGTTCGATGCCGAGCTTTTCGGATTCCTTATTGGCGGCCAGCTTGGCGAGGTATTGCGTTGCGCCACGTTCCAAGGATTCCAGGAATTGCTGGACGGTTGTTCCTTCGCGGGAGAAGTCCGGGTGCTGCAGCTTCTCATGAACATCGTGCAATACATGCACCAAATACAGTTTCGCCCCATACTGCCCAGTCAGCTCCATCCCATACTTAACCGCCTGTTCGGCGCATTCACTGAAATCCGTCGGTACACAGACGCGTGCAATTTCGATCGCCATGATGAAATGCTCCAAGGAGAGAACGATCCATTCACTATCTCTTTATAGCAAATGCGACGGCCATCACGAGTATTTTCTGGCGTGGTAGATCGTCCGCTAGGTCAAGAAACAAACACACCTTCGCGCCGTCGAAAGTGCGAAGGTGTTCGAGATATCGAAATGCTTGTTATTCAGCGATTTAGATGCCGGCGATTTAGATGCCGGCGATTTTGCTGATCTTCACGCGGGTGTAGAGCTGGCGATGGCCAGTACGTTTGCGATGGTTCTTGCGACGACGGAACTTCTGGATGTAGATCTTCTCGCCTTTTTGGGCGCCGATAACTTCCGCCGAGATCATCGCGCCGGCGACGTTTGGCTCGCCGAGCTTCACCGTGCCATTGCTGGAAATGCAAAGGACGCGATCGAGTTGGAGCGTCTCGCCGCTGGGCACGTCTCGATAGTCGAGGTCCAGGATCTGGCCTTCGGTCACTTTATATTGGCGGCCGCCATCGACAAAAATCGCGTACATCGTTCACCTACGTCCAAAAACGAAAACAGTGCGGAAAACCGGCGCGGGCCGGAGGAATGTTACTGGAAACCTGGCAAATCAACTCGATGGCTCGCTTCGTCGATCGCCTACCGAATTGTGGAAACTCCTAAATGTACAGGGCGAAGTGGGGTGCGCGAAGGGCTAATGAAGGCAATTCGGCGTCTATTTTCCTTCGTTAGAGGGGGTCTCGTAGCACGCAATTTCCTCGCCATTGCGCACATACAGCCGACCATGCGCCAGGACGGGGTGATTCCAGGTCTTGCCGACGATCGCCTGAAAGCAGCCTAGTTCGGCGTGCTTAAGGGGATTGGCTTCCAGCAACACGCACTCGCCCGATTCGGACAATAGCAAGAGCAGCGGTTGATCGGCCAAGAGCAGCACTTGACCATGCCCGTAGCGTCCCTTCTTCCAGACCCGCTCACCGGTCGTGGCATTGAGGCAGCAAAAGATATTGCCATCGAAGCCATACAAGTAGCCTTCGTGGCAAACGAAGTCGTTGAAGTCCGGCTGAAACTTGAGCGTGGACCAA
>JBGSHH010000931.1:0-23181 GCA_041752355.1 Pirellulaceae bacterium
CGAGTGTCGCGATGGTACAACTCAGCAACCTCCACGTGATGCTCCGCCGTCTCGCGCCCACCCCACGCCCGGCGTTCCACTACCGCACCGCAGCGTAACCCGCAGAAAACAAGGGCAAACTTTTCGGATAGGCTCTAAGTAGAGATGGGTTGCTGCATCGGCCGGCAAATCCAGCCAGCGAACGGCGAACATCTCCATAAAGTGACCGCTCGAGAAAATCAGCGCCGGTTTGTCGAGGGCTCTCAATTTGGCCACTACACGCTCCGCTCGTGCGCAAACCTCGGCGACCGATTCGCCACCGGGGCATCCATCGCGAAAGATGCGCCAACCAGGATTGGTTTTATGGATCTCCTCCGTTGTCAGCCCTTCATATTGGCCGTAGTTCCACTCCACAAGATCGGCGTCAATCTCAGCATCCCTGTCGAAGCCCGCCAACTCGCACGTCTGTCGCGCCCGCAAGAGCGGACTGACGAACACGTTTGCGACCTTAAGACCCTTGAGCCGCTCGCCAAGTTGCCGCGCGTTGCGTTGGCCACGCTCTGTCAAACGCAAATCGGTAAGTCCCGTATGCTGTCCGGTTAGCGACCATGCCGTTTCGCCGTGGCGAGCCAAGTAAATCAGCGATTCTTGTCCGATCATGGAATGTTCCTCGAAAGGTAACCAATGCGGCAGCAACGAATCGTCCGCAATGCCGACTAGTGACCCACACATTGACGACCGAAAGTGTATAGTTTTATCGCGTGCTTCGACAACGCATGATTCGCGCGAGCAATAATATCGTCCTAGGGAATGGATTGGGATTGTTTGGGGCGAGAGTGTCGTGGGCGAACTCAGCAATTAGCGAATACGAGTGAATCCATTCATGTCGAGACATCGCCTGTGATCAATGCCATCACGCTCGCAAGGTTGACATGCGAATCCGCTAAATAGCGTAATGCGACGCCTCGCGCGGCGACAGAATAGCTGGACTGTTCCCAGACCGCTCGCAAATTCAATACGGTATCCTTGCCTTCGCGCGGATCGCCAATCGTGCCGGCTCCGAGTTGAAGCACGCGTTGGCAGGTCAGACGTTGTTCCATCGTCGTAGGCAACATCAGTTGCGGCTTGCCTGCCAATAGCGCTCCGGTCGTGAAACCATGCGTGCCATGGCCGATTGCCAAGTCACAGGCCGCGAATGCTGACGGTAAGTCGATCGGCTCGCTTTCGAGATAGACTCGCGTGTTATCGCAAAGCGCGGCCAGTTTTGGATCGATCCCCGGACAAATCACCAATGATGCCGCCTGCAAACGCCGCAACTGTTCCAGCAATACCGGTAAAGCTTTGCTGGGCTTCACGTACGCCAGCACCCGCCGCCCCGCGAACTCCGGCCACTGTGGAGCGCGCATATCGACTGCCGGCCAGATGCTGTAATACGTTGTCGGCGCTTGACGCGGCCAAAAGGGATCAAGCTCCGGCAACGTTGCCAGAATCTGCCCATCCAACTCGTGATAGAGATCGGCAACGCGCGCCAGTAGCGGCAATTGCGCATTCGACAGCCAACCATTCAGTACATCCAACGTCTGCGTCTCCGTTTGCCACACTGATTCGAGCTCGCCACCGAGCTTCGGTCGCCAATCCGGCAAGGGGCTGATGGCATCGGGAACGGTAAAGCCTTGCCCCAGCACAAAACGCCGCATCGCTTGCCCGCGCGAAGCCAGCAGCGGGGTCGGCGCGTGATCGCAGATTAGCGTATCGGGATGGTAGTGATCCAAGATCAATCGCCAGGCGGTGGTGGCTGACGTGACTTGCGCGATCGATTGAAACGAGGTGGTACCGAGCACTTCCGCAAAGGTGCGAATCGGTGTTGTGCGCATGAGCGGTGTTGCCGGCGTGGGCGCGCTGACGATCGTCACGGGCAAATCGCCCAGCAGTTGCGCGGCGGTTTTTGTTTGCGGCGTCGCGATCACCACGTTTCGCCCCGAGGCGATCAATTTCTTGGCCAGCGGCTGAATTACGCCGATGTGCCCCCAGCCTCCGCCGAGTTCCAGCGCGAACATCACCGTCTCGCGCTTAGTCGCAGGCTTCGCTGTCGTGGCCGCGACCCTCTTCCGCTCCGCCTGTTCAAACACGCACGGCTCCGGCAATTGTTCCTCTAGGAACCGCCGCATACTGTCGTCGAAAGCATCATCATCGAAGTTGAGAAACGTCTTCCCCTGGCAGGCGGTAGCGATGGTCTCGTAGTCATTCGCGCGATGATGAAAGCCGACATGCCGGCCTTCCTCTGCGAGTTTGGTCAGCGGGAACTTCTCCCGAGCGTAAGCATGATTTAAGATCGCGGTCGGACCGAGCATTCCCTGCCAGCGATCTTCGGTGATGTAATCCTTAAAATCGCAGTAAGCTTCGAGCACGCGGCGCTTGGTGTAGTACGTCGGCGAGTGCGTCTCAAAGTTGTACGTCGAATGGCCTAGCCGGCGCAGCAAGTCTGATGTCCGCCAAAGCGACTCTTTCCACAGTCCTCGCCCTCGCGTTTTCGCCTGCGAGAGATCTTCCAAATAGCGATCCCGCTTCGCGTCTTCGTAAGTGAGACGATCGAGTAGGATGAAATCGTCGCAGAACCACAAATACTCCGGCGACAGTTCCGGAATCAGCGACGACAAATAGAACAGCAGAAAGAAGTTCGTGACCGGCGTCTTAAAATTCCCCACGCGCGAAACCAACTCATGCGGCACATGCTCAATCCGCGTTGTGTCAGCGCAGAGAAAGTGCGGGCGATCGCCAAAGATCCACACTTTTTTGATCCACGGCGCGTGCCTGGCGATCCCGCGCAGCGCGAACCGCAACTCATCATCCCCGGCGCGGCTGTGTTTGAGAAAGAATAAGGCGTGCATCTGCGATTGACGGCTAAGCAAGGTGAGTCGGAGGTCCTCAGAGTTTGAATGCGGCCTCCCGAAATCATTTGCCAATTATGCGTCGGAAGGACGCTTTTTCCGACTTTAGTAGCGCTTCGCCGGAGAGATCATCAATAAGATCGGCGGCCAATCCGGCCTGTTTCCTTTCTCGGAGCTTTCTATCGATGAGTACGGCAAGTCCCATTGACCAAAAATGAGTTCTTGCCTCAAGGACCTCACTATCGAGCGAAAATCCGTAGTTCCAATAAACGCGAAACGTCTCACGGGTTGTGTCGAACGTGAGCATGGAGTTGGGAGTTACTCCGGCCGCACCGTACGAATTTCGGGGTGGCGAAATCCTCGCCGTGAGCAAAGCCTCTTGAAACAATTTGAGGTCTGCAGCACTTCCAAATGTTTCCGTCACGACGATCTTGCCATCGGAATAGTTCATTCCGCAATCCTTGCGTAACTCCAGCGTGACCTTCGTCAGGCGGTAGTCATCACGAAAATCGATCAGACCCCAATTCACGTTCTCAGGATCACTCTCCTTTTCTTTTGGCTTGTCTGCAGCTTGAAGTGTCGGGGAACTCAAAAGCCCGACAACTAGCGCAAGAGGGAGTACCTTTAGAACGAGCATCGCATTATCTCCCAGAAGACTGTCACCACGAATTACTGTATGTCAGGGTAACTGTTCCAAGCAAGGCCAAGCAGACGTCCGCGATGAACCTGTTGCCGCTATTGGCCGTGAGATCGTCAGCAAAATTCGCTGTATAGTTGCTCGCATTGATGCAGGCGATAGCCAAACTTCGACCACAGTTTTGCAAACGCTCATCCGCGCTACGAAGTCGTCGAATCCAGGGAACCGAATCGGTCATGACTCTTAAAAAAACTTTGTCGAGGGGGTACTTCGCCTTCTCACTTGAAGCGCCCGGTGGGAGCGGCTAGACTTAAGACACTTTACAGCTAGACATTTACAGTCGACAATCTGACATAAGAGGTTGTCGTATTTTGCATGATAAAACGGACACGCAGTTTCTTCCCAACGCGAGGGTGAACCATTGTCAGGCGAACAATCCTCATTCCAGGAGTTGCTGACGCGAGTCAATGAAGGCTCCCAGGAAGCGGCTTGGCAATTGATTGAGAGGTATGGATCGCATATTCGGGCTGTCGTTCGCCGGCGGATGCATCCTTCGCTGCGCACGTTTCTCGATTCCGAAGACTTTGTGCAATCGGTATGGGGATCGCTCGTGCGGATTGGTCCACGACTCACGGACATCGACCATCCCGAACAACTCGTCGCATTGATGGCGAAGATCGCACGTAACAAAGTCATCGACGAAGTCCGTCGCCGTACGAAGACCGAAAAGCATCGCGTCACGCATCAGATGCCACCTGAAGATTTCGCCAAGTCGAAGATTGTCACTATTCAGTATGAGCAACCGACGCCCAGCCAGTTCGCGGTGGCGCGCGAGCGTTGGGAGTTGATCCTCAAAGGCGAAACAGAAACGGCGAAGCGGGTGGTGGAGTTGAGGCTTGGTGGGCGCACGTATGTAGAGATCGCATCGGAACTAGGCATCAATGAGCGCACCGTGCGGCGTACGATCGATCGACTAATCGCGCGGGGCAGCGCGGATATCGACGACGAGTAGACGAAAGATTCGCTACTTTGGAATTGAGTTGCAGCTGTGAGTCATTCGGCAACGTATCAACTGGCTTCCGCAATCAAAGCGCAGTGGCGCGATGGCGGTCTCCCCGATGCGCGGCGGGCGTTCGCGGAGTATCCCGAACTGGCCCACGTCAAGTCGCTGGCAGTAGATCTCGCCTACGAAGAGTATTGCCAACGCACCTCGGCCGGCGAAGATCTGGCGGTCGATGAGTACTGCCAGCGATTCTCCCGCATTCGCACGTCGTTGCACAATCGCCTGGAAGTGCATGATTTTCTGGATACGAATGTCGATCTACTCAATGGCTTCGCTTGCGAGGCATGGCCGGAGATTGACGATAGCATCTGCGGGTTTCGGCTGCTCGAGGAACTCGGTCGCGGAGCGATCGGGCGCGTGTTTCTGGCCGAAGAGGCAGCGCTGGCGAATCGTCATGTGGTCATCAAGCTTACGCGCGCCGGACTGCGCGAAGCCGAGACGCTTAGTCGCTTGAAGCATGCGCACATCGTGCCGATCTATTCGATACACGAAGAGCAGCTTTCGGGACTAACGGCGATTTGCATGCCGTTTCTAAGTCGATGGACACTGCAGGATTTCCTCGATGTCAGCGTCAATAATGGTCAGTTGCCGCGCATGTTCTCGCAGGCTTTGACGGAATTGCAGGCAGACGAGCAAGTTGAGAAGGTGTCTTCGCCCGATCGATTGGCGAAAACGAGTTATCACGACGGCGTGTTGGAGGTATTGCTGAAGCTATGCGATGCATTAACGCATACGCACCAACGCGGCATTCTGCATCTCGATATCAAGCCATCTAATATCTTGCTCACACCTGTCGGCGAGCCGCTGCTGCTGGATTTTAATCTCTCCATTGCGGGTGCAGCACGCTCAAGTCTTGTGGGGGGCACCATGCCTTATATGTCGCCTGAACAGATTCAGGCATTCGTGCTGCATGAGGCGGCGGAGGCTCAGTCGATTGATCATCGCTCCGATGTCTATTCGCTCGGTATCGTCGGTTATCAATTGCTGACTGGACACTATCCGTTTCGGCAGTTGAACTGGAAACGACTCTCCAGCGAAGTGGCGAACGAACTATTTGAGATGCAGCGGTGCGGCGCAATGCCGGCGCATGAACGCAATCCGAAATTGAACAAAGCTGTCAGTGAAGCGATAGCAAAAGCAATCAGCTTCTCGCCGGACGATCGCTTTCAATCTGCCGCCGAATTTGCGGCGACACTGCGCGCCTTACTCTCGTCGCGCGGCCGCTGGCAACGCTACGCGCATGTGCATCGCCGCGCGTTCCTAGCGGGAGGAGCGGGACTTTCGTTTATGACAATCCTTGGCGCGTGGGGGTTGGCCAGTCGCGAGTCAACGGTTGATCGTGAAACGCGACTCGGCTGGCAGCATTTTAACGCTGGCGAGAATGAAGCAGCGCTGGCATGCTTCAATCGCGTGATCGACATCGATGCCAAGAACGACGCAGCTTGGTTTGGCCGAGGCAGATCGCATCAGCGGTTGGGGGATTTTTTGCGCGGGTATGATGATTTCGTGCGAGCGCATGAAATTCGACCGGAAGGCAAATACTCTGCGTGTAGCGGATACTGTGCCCTAAAGCATGCATATCACGTGACGGCGGACCGTCACTTCAACGAGGCGATACACGAAGGATTTGACGCAGTCGTGATCAGTCGCCTGATGGGTCATTGTTTTCCGGCTGACAAGGCGAAGGCGGAAGGTTGCCTTCGTCGAGCGATGACTCGCAATCCTGTTCCAGCCATCGTTTGGTTCGATCTCGCTATGTTGCTGCGAACGCAACCCGGTCGCTTGTCTGAGGCGATCGAGTCTATCGAAAAGGCGATAGCTTCCGAGGATGTCACGCACGAAATGTGCGAAGCCTGTGCCGTCATGGCATATATGAATCGCAAGGATGATCCCCAATGGTTGGACAAAGTCAGACATGCGATGCGGCAGGCTTTTGAGCTAGGAGCGGCATTTGATGAGTATAGCTCGTTACCGTTTCTGAAGAACCTAGAGGGAGACCCGCTTCTCAACAAACTAAAGTCGAGGCAAATAGCAGGTGATCGCCCCTTCTCCATTACCGATCCTCTCGGTGACGCAGCCATCTCCCGGGCCGCACTTGCCCGTCCCCGCTAGCTATGATGGCGATTCATGCTGGCAGCGAGACTCGCGTGCGCACCACCGCGATTTGCCATTTCTTGACCTGATTTGTTGTCCGCCTCCTAGGGCGATTCTCGATTCATCTCCATAGAGCAGGTCAGGTTCCCTGAGCCCTGGCTCCAACTCGCATCGCTTGTGACGCGAGATCCATCTCATGGGGATGAACATGTTCTTGCAGAATCGGTCTCGGCGTGCGCGCCCATCGCGAAAAATGGCATTCTCCCACCGTTGGCGCATTCTGCGCGGTGAGCACCTGGAGTCGCGTCGCATGTTTGCGGCGGATTTGCAAGCGATCGACTTGCGGGCTGATGGTCAGCGCTGGATCGCGGAATACGCGGTCGAAAACGAAGCCGCGGAGCCCTTCGATGTGTCGGTGTATGCCTCGAGTGATGGCGTGACTCTCGATCGCTTGTTGCAAACATCACGCGTGACTGCATCCGAGTTGTTGACTGTCGGAGGAACCCATCAGATCGTGATCGCGCCAGATTTCACGGACGACGGCAGCGACTACGCGCTCCTAATGGTTCTGGACTCCACAAACGAAGTGACGGAAACAAGTGAAACGAATAATCGCGCCGCGATGGCGGGAGGAATCTTCTTGACCACCGATGGAGCTCTGCATGTACATGGAGGCAATCAGGCCGATTCCATCTCTATCACGCATAGCCAAGCTTTAAATGTCGAGCTTGGTACTTGGTCAACCAGTTTTGCGCCGTCGTCCGTGACGAGCATCCATATTCGCACACATGATGGCCAAGACTCTGTTGTTGTGGATGGCACAATTGCTTTGCCTGTCATCGCCTGGGGTGGCGCTGGCAATGACACGCTCATCGGCGGTGGTGGCCATGATGTACTGCGGGGCGGATTGGGAAATGATGTTATCTCTGGAGGAGGCGGCAACGATTGGCTTTATGGCGACAATGCGCAAGTGTGGGGCAATGATGTTGCTAGCGGCGGTGACGATGTGCTCTGGGGAGACGAGGGCGACGATTGGCTCTTTGGCGAGGGCGGCGCAGACACTGTGTACGGCGGCGATGGCATTGACACTGGCTATGGCGGCTATGGCGATGACGATCTGTACACCGGCAATAACACCAATGCCGCGAGCGAGTATTTGTTTGGCAATCAGGGGAACGATAGCTTGCACTTAGAGAATGCCCATGCGATTGCCTACGATTATGAAGGCCAAAACAATGTTCACTTCTACGATGGTGGCTACGGCTATGGTGGCAATTCCAGCTCAGGATATGGTGGCAATTCCAGCTCAGGATATGGTGGTAGCTCAAACACTGGATACGGTGGGTATTCGAGCTCAGGTTACGGAGGTAATTCGAGCGCTGGATACAGCGGATACTCAGACTCGGGATATGGCGGTAACTCGGACGCTGGTTATGGTGGGAGTTCGGGCTCTGGCAACGGTCTCGTCGGCGACCTCCATTGGTCGCTGGCGAACGAAAAGCTATCGATTTCCGGATCGGCCTCCAACGATACAATGGTGCTGACGACGGAATACTATGATGGCCAGTATTGGCTGTCACTGGGAGGTCAACGGATCGCGCGATCGAGCAATGTAGGCAATATTGTTGTTAGCGGTGGCGATGGAGATGACTTGATTGATCTCTCCGGTATTAGTCCCGTTGCATTTAACGCGCTGACCACTGATGTCTCTGGCGGTGCTGGTAGCGACATGCTCGCGGGTAGTTCTACAGCGGACATTCTCGATGGCGGTGAAGGCAACGATTGGCTAATGGGCAATGCTGGCGATGACATGCTAATTGGTCAGAGCGGGGACGATCGGTTGGAGGGTGGTGACGGCAGCGATTATCTTTACGGCGGCTATGGTGATGATACTCTCTATGCAGAATCGTACGGCGGCTATGGTGACTATGGGGGGACGGCATCCGACTATCTCTATGGTGGCGCCGATGATGACTCATTGCACGGCGGTAGCGGCAATGACTTGCTAGATGGCGGAACTGGTCAAGACACAATAGTTGGTTCCGCGGGCGATGTTACTTCCGACCGACCACGTATTGTCGATTGCTCTATTGCAGTACTCGGAAACAGTATCATCAAATTGACCGGTCGAATTGTAGACGATGAAGACCCCACTGGTCGAATAGTAGCCTCCTCGGGAATAGTCATTGGTGCATATACCGTTACCGAAGATGACATGTTTGCGATCGAAGTCAATCTCGCCTCCAACTCCGGTTGGATCACCCTCACGTTTACCGATGCCGAAGGTCTCATGGCGGAAGAATATATGGCCTATCTCAGCTAAGCCCGGCGCGTGTTTCGAATTAAATTCTCGCCAAGTCTCGCCGTAGATGTCCGTTCATAAGAATGAATCACGATCATAGGAATTGGTTCCTTCGATTGTGGTTCTCCTTGGGCATATGGTGCTAGCACGGGGGCAGTGCTTCATGATTTCGTCCAAGGAGAGCCGCTTTCTACCTAGCCGGCGCTCCTAGTTCGACTCCTCCGTTTCTTAGCCTCTCTTCCAATTTGCTCTGATTGGTTTGCTCAGGATCGATCAATGCAGTAACCTTGCCAGCCTTGAAACTGGCGGTCGCATGTTCCACGCCGGGCAATTTAAAAACCATATCGTAGGCAGCATAAGAACAACCTTTGCAGTCGAGTCCAATGACCGGAATCTCTATCTGTTGGAGCTTTTCGAGCGGCATGGTTCGCAGTGGCTTGGCTCCGAACGTGCCGCGTGAAACATTGCGCAGATCGTTATTGAGTCGTTCGACGTACTTCTCCGCCTTCTCGCCAGGCCAAACTAGAGCTGGGTCGTACCGCAGTTCGACCTCCGCGCGGCCAAAATCGATGCACACCAATTCAAATTGCGGCAACTTCTCGATGGCTTCGCGCAAATCTTGTTCGCGCTCCGGCATAAATAAACCCGTGATTTGATGTTTAATTGTTGGCAACTCACTTGCTGGTGGATTCTCCGCGTGAATTTGTGTCGTGCAGAGTAGCAAGCATTGCAACATTCCAACCAGTGACAGCATTCTCGCTGGCCTAAAATCGTGGTGGGGTGGAATTCTCATGGCGTTTCTCATCGTCCTAAATGTACTAAGAAACATTTGCCGTCGACCTATCGGGTTTGAAACAAATTGCTTTGCACTAATTCGTGAATTAACGTGCGAATTCCTCCACCATGATCTCGGGTCTGGGAGACGATCCGCTCGATCTGGTCACGATCGCCAAAGGCTAATCCACGTCCTGTGCCGTAAACCATTAATCGTTCCGCGAGATTCTTGAGCAATCGCGAATCGTCGGCGATCAGTCGTTGAAATTCAGCGATATTGCCAAAGGACCGACCATCAGACAACGTTCCCGACGGATCGACGGAGGGGCCGAGTTTAAAGCTAATACCAATAAATGGATCGATCGTTCCGCGTGGTGCCGCTTCGCCATCGCCGATCGAACGATAGCGATCCCGCCAACCGCCAATCACATCGAACGCCTCTAGCGCGAAACCAGGCGGATCGATTTGAGCGTGACATGAGGCGCAAGTTGCGTTGTCGCGATGCTTGGCCAATTGCTCACGAATCGTTGTCGCGCCTCGCACATCAGGTTCCACGGCGGCAACATTAGCTGGGGGTGGCTCGGGCGGTGAACCCAACAGACGATCCACTACGAAGGCGCCGCGCGGCACCGGCGAGGTCGTCGTGCCGTTAGCGGTGATCTTCAAAATCGCCGCTTGCGTCAGAAAGCCTCCGCGCGGCGAACTTGCAGGCACGGTCACTCGCCGAATTCTTGGTCCACTGACATCGGGAATGCCATAGTGCACGGCAAGCTTTTCGTTGAGCATGGCAAAGTCGGATTTAATCAGGTAGCTTGCATTCAGGTTTTGCTCCAGCAGTTCGCGAAAGTATGCGCGCGTCTCGGCAACCATTGAATCCTGCAAATAGGCACTAAATTCAGGATAAAGTTTGCGATCCGGATCATTCGCGGCAATCAGACGCAGTTTGAGCCATTGATCGAGAAAGTCATTAATGAAGCGCTGCGACTTCGGATCGAACAACATGCGCTCGACTTGCGCCTTGAGTATGTCAGGCTTGCGCAGACTATTGGATGCAGCAAGCTTGGTGAGTGGTTCATCCGGCAACGAATTCCAAAAGAAATACGACAACCGATTGGCGAGCGCGTAATCGTCCAATCGAGCGCCATGCTCGACGTGATAGAGAAAGTCCGGCGAACAAAGGGCGGCCTGATATGACCAACGCAGGGCTGTCTCGAAACAATCGCCTGCCTGCAAACGCTCCGCGACTTTGGTGACATACCGCTGGCGGACCTCATCGGTTACAGGACGCCGAAATGCTTTACGCAGGAATGAGTCCAACAGATGATCAGCGTCGATGAGTTGTTGCTGGCTGCTTACTGTCCATATGCCAGTCGCTGGATCAGCACGATTGAGCGCGCCGATAATCTCTTGGTGAAGAGACGTGCGCTTCGGTGCCCGAATGCCTGTTTGGTCGTTAGCTTTGAATTCCGCAATAGGCAAATCGCCAAATAGCAACCGATGGCTACGTGGTGGCCAAATGTCATGCAGCGGCCCTTCCACATCGAGCCAGTCACTGGCGATGCCGGGGCCAGTGAATGCCAACGCACGTCCTTTGCGTGAGTAGTTCACGACGGGAGCCAAGGACGCTGCGTTAAAGCCGATCGTTTCTTTTTGGTTAAGCCAGGTGATGAACTCATGCACGCTCTCTTTGTCAGGCGGTGCATCGAAATATCCCAGCACATAGCTGGGGTGTCCGCCACCGCGACCATCGCTCGTCAATTGCACGGCCGACAAGCGAGCGGCTTCGGTGCCACGTGCCGGCACGACCTTTCCCTTGTCCCAACCAAAACTCCAGAACGATGCCTTGATTCGATATCGACCGGGATAGATCGTCGCGAATTCCTGAAAGTACGGGTTGAACGATTCATCCTCATGACGAAATACACCCACGCTGCTTTCGTTACTGTACGACTCCATCTGTCCATGGGGACCGAGCCCACCAAGGTGCTCCTGCTCGCCTGGCGGAGGAAAATTTGGATCGGGCTGCTTATTCCTTAATAACACGCAATCGCCTCCTTGCAGAACGACGCGGATAATATACTGGCTGGCGAGTGAAATACGCTGGGTTCTACTCTTTGGCGGTTGCGGTTGCGTGGCGATGGCGAGGTTCAGCGTGTGGTCGGCGGCGGCCAGATACTTTGCCATATTGACGTGGGAAATATCGAGCGCATCGCTATTATTGTCGAAGCCATGCGCGGAACCATCGGCTGGCAGATCGTTTCGTAGCGAAATGCCGGGCATGTCAAACAAGTCGCGAATCGTGTGCTCGTATTCCGTCCGCGTTAAACGTCGCAAACCCGTTCGGGGCTCGTCTTGACGCGCTGCCTGCTCCGCGGCAATTAGTTTTGTACTCAGCCACTCAACGATTTTGTGTTTTTCGTCCTGCGTTGGTCGGGGCTGACCTTTGGGCGGCATTTCACCGGATGCAATGCGATCGTGAATCTTGACCCACTGCGTGAAGTTTCCGGCATCCACCAGTTCGAACTTCAACACAGTCAGATCTAGCCCTCCTTCACGCACATCCCCTTGATGGCATTCATAGCAATGTTTTGCCAATAACTCTTGCGGTGTTTGCGTTTCTGCGCCGACGCTTGGCGTTAGCGACAGTAGTAGTATCAGAAGTAGGGACAGTCGAAACATGGTGTAGAAAAGGGTTGGCTGCAAGGCAACATCATCTGGTTTGAAACAACGGGCTTTGCACCAATTCGAGTAGCAGAGTTCTGACGCCGCCCCCCCGCTGCTCAGTCTTGGTGACGATTTCTGTGATCTGATCTCGGTCGCTGAAGTCCAGTCCGCGACCAATGCTGTATACCGCGAATTGCTCCGCGAGATTCTTGAGCAGTGGTCGCGAATCGGCGGCGACCAATTCTTGAAATTCAAGAATGTCTTGGAAGGAACGACCGTCCGGGAGCACGCCTGACGGATCAACGTCGGGCTTGATGTCGGTGAATGTCCGATATCGTTCGCGATAGCCACCAATTACGTCGAACGATTCTAACGCGAACCCAGGCGGATCGATCTTGGCATGGCACGATGCGCAGATGGCATGATCGCGATGTTTGGCAAGTTGTTTGCGAATGGTCGTAGCGCCGCGGACATCCGGCTCTACCGCCGCGACGTTGGCCGGCGCTGGCTCGGGAGGTTGGCCCAGAAGGCGCTCCATCACGAACGCCCCTCGCGGCACAGGCGAGGTCGTGGTTCCATTCGCGGTGATCTTGAGAATCGCCGCTTGAGTTAGAAAAGGACCACGGGGCGATTCCGGCGGCAAAGTAACCCGACGTATCTGGCTCCCTTCAACATCGGCAATCCCGTAGTGTTTGGCCAACCGCTCATTGAGCATCGCGAAGTCGGACTTGATCAAGTAACGTGCGGATAAGTCCTTGTCGAGGAGTTCCTGAAAGTAGGCCTGCGTTTCCGCAACCATCGCATCCTGCAAGTCGAGTCGAAATCCGCCATAGAGTTTCGGGTCAGGATCGTTGGCGGCGATTTTTCGCAACTTCAACCACTGACCGAGAAAGTCCTCGCGAAATCGTGCTGACTTGTCGTCTTGGAGAAGACGCTCCACTTGCGCTAGCAGTACATCAGTGTGATGAAGTTCACCGTCCCTCGCTAGTGCAATTAGTTGCTCATCGGGCATCGAGTTCCAAAAGAAATACGATAGTCGCGACGCCAGGCTGTAATCATCCAGCGCAGGCAGGCGCGGTAATGCGGAAGTTGCTATCACGCGATCGCTATCGTCTGCTTCAAGGTGATACAAGAAATCAGGCGAACATAACGCCGTCCGATATGCATAGCGCATCGCCGTCTCAAAACAATCACCTTCCTTCAATCGCGACTCGACCAAATCGACATATTCCTGTCGAACTTCCGCTGTCACCGGACGACGAAACGCTCTTGGTAGGAACGCGCCCAGCAATCGATCGGCATCTACGAGCGGATTCGCGCTCTCGACGGTGAATAGCCTCAGCGTGTGTGGCGCGGGATCGGGGCGATTCTTGGCATTGAACTTTTGTTGGAGCGGCGAATGCTGAGGAGGACGGACATTGGGATGTTGTTCCGCCTTGTACTCCACAAAAGGCAAGTCGCCAAACAATACGCGATGACTCGCTGGCGGCCAATGATCGTAGAGAGGTCCTTCCACTTCTAAGCCGTCACAGGCCAGGCCCGGACCGGTAAAGCCCATCAGGCGATCGTTCGAGCCGCGAATCTCATGTCCGATTTGAGAGCCAGTGAAGTTAAACCCAAAAGTGTCGCCAGTATTTAGCCAACGCTCGATGGCAACTTTGTGCTCGGTCATCGAGGGCGCATCAAAGTAACCAAGCACTGTATTGGGATGTCCTGTTCCTCGGCCATCACCGGTTATGTGCCAGACGTCGAGTCGGGCGATTTCAACGCGCGGCGACGGCAATACTTTGCCTTTGTCCCAGAGAAAACTCCAAAACGCCGTGCGAATGCGATACTTGCCGGGATAGATCGCGATGAACTCCGCAAACGAAGGTTTGAACGATTCGTCTTCGTGACGGAACACTCCTACACTCGTGCCTGGTGAAACGTCCGAGTGCATGCCGAGCGCCAGATGAGCTGGATAACCAATATGTCTTTGCTTGCCAGCGGGCGGATACTCTAGATCGGGCTGCTTGTTCTTGAGCATTACGCCATCTCCTTCCAAAATGCAGGCACCTAGCGTGCTTTGCTCGTTGGCCAAAGAGACACGATGGATCTTTACGGCGGGAGGAACGGGCTGGGTGACGATGGCGATGTCTAAAGCCTGATCTGCCGCCTCCATGTATTTTGCCAGATTAACATGCGAAATATCCAAGGCATCGCTGTTCTTATCAAAGCCGTGCGCGGACCCATCGTCAGGTAGATCGTTCTTGAGCACGATCCCCGGCAGGTCGAACAGATCCCTAATCGTATTCTCATACTCGGCGCGCGTCAGTCGGCGAGCATTCGCGCGTGGCTTCGTGGCGAGCCGAGCCTTTTCGGCCTTCAGCAGCGACGCTTTGAGCCAGTTCGTCAATTCCGCGCGCTCTGCTGCGGCAGGTTGCTTTTCATCTTTCGGCGGCATCTCGCCTGACTGAATGCGATCGTGAAGCTTGACCCATTTAGCAAAGTTGGCAGCGTTGTTCAACTCGATCTTTAAGGCCGTTAAATCTAATTCCCCTTCTCGCCTGTCGGCATTGTGGCATTCAACGCAATGGTTCGACAGAAACGCCTTAGGCAGCAAAGCAACGTCTTGCGCCCAAGTGCTGGTGCTGAACGTCACCAACAGAGAGATTATTCGCATCGCAATCCGAAAAGGGCGCATCGCGCTAACTCGTGGCGGGAGAGGATTGGGCAAGTACGAAATGTCTATGCGAACTCCAGTCCGCGGAACGTTCCCTTGCCCGTCGAAAACTCGTTCGTCTCAATGCCAAGACGCTGCAGCATCGAAACGAATAGATTCGTCAATGGATAATTATTCTGCTGATCGAAGGCCAAGTGTTGTCCATGCTTGAAGCCACCGCCAGCGAGCAACACTGGCAAATTCACATTCGAGTGCGAATTCGCGCTCCCCATGCATGTTCCATACAGCACCATCGTGCGATCCAGCAATGACTGGCCTTCCTCTTTTGTTTCGCCGAGCAGTTTGAGGAAATCTCCGAGTGCCGCGAATTGAGCTTCCTCATGGCCTCGCAGTTCCTGCAAGACTTCGGGACGATTGCCGTGGTGCGTGATGTTGTGAATTACCGTCGTGTCGATAAAGAACGAAATCACGCGGGTCGAATCGGTTTCGAGCGCCAATTTCATCACATCGAAGAAGAGCCGCGTTCGCTTAACGAATTCCTTACCGTCGTCGATATCCTGGGGAGCCTGCGCATCGACCACTGGTTTGGGCTTATGTTCCCAAGCTTCGGCGCTTTCCAGTCGCTGCTCCAAATCGCGCACCGCAGAGAAGTATTGTTCCATCCGCTGTTGATCGCCTTTGGAAAGCGAACGATTGAGCCGCTTGGATTGATCGCCGACGAAATCCAAGAGGCTGCGTCCTTGTCGTAGCGCTTCGACGTTTGCTGCTACTTCGGCTGGATTTCCTTGCACGAAAAGTCTTTGGAACAGTTTGTTCGGACTCTTCTCCGATGGAATTGGCGCGCCACTGCGGGTGTAGCTGAGAGTAGAGCCTTCCTGGGAGTTCGCCAGCACCAACGACGGATAACGTGTTTGATTTCCAATCTGCTCAGCTGCAAATTGGTCGAGCGAAACCCAGTTGCGAAATCCGCCGCGTTCGGGATGCGGAGTTCCTGTAAGGAAGCACTTCTCGGCAGCATGTGCGCCAGTGACCCCAGGGTGGCTCGTGCCGGAGAACACCGTAATGTCCTGTCGATTCGCCGCCAGTCTATCGAGATACGGCGTCGATTCGTATTGGCTGCCCGCTGTCTCGGGAAAGAAGAACTGTGGCAGGATTCCCATATTGGTTTGAATGCCGATCATGCGGCGCGGAATCGTCTTCCCGTCGGCCCCCCGCAAGGGACTCATCGCATCCAAAAGTGGCAATGCCATGGCGACGCCGGCACCTCGCAAAAATGTGCGGCGAGCCAAGGGGGCTTGCGAAAGCGAAGTCATCTTGCGCATTGAGGGCTCTTTCTGAAATGGCGATTCGCGTTCTTAAGGACGGTGAGGCGAGCGGCAGTGCAGTCATTGTGTGGAAAGCTAGGTCAACATAATGCGTGCGAAGCGAACTACGGTTTAAACGTCCGGTTGCGCCGGGTGGTGGCGCAGAGTTCCGTCACTTCTTGGAGCCAATCGTCGATCAGTTCGTCGTTAGCGAACAAGTCAGTGACGCTGCTTTCGCTCGGCAAATCGAGATCATCGGTGGCGAGCAGCCAATCCTCGTCGTGAGCAAATGTCGCTTCGCCGTCACCGTCTTCCCGGCGATTGGACTTCGGCTGCACCGCTTGCAACGTCGCAATGCCCAGCACCGCAGCGGCGAAGACGAGTAGTGGATTCTCCTCGAGTCGCGCGCCGATGGTCGCAATGTCACTCACGGCATACGCCAGTTCATCGGACATCTCTGAGATGTGGTCGGCGAGTGCAAGTGATCTGTTTGGCACCATCGCATCTGGTGGTAGCGAAACGGTAGTAGATAGTAGCGTGTGATGCGATTCACCCGTCGAGATCGAACTGAACGAGTCGTTCGTCGCTGGTGATGCCACGACTGCAACTTCCAGTGTATTTGTCATTTGGTGCGACAAGGCATCTGCCGAAACAGGAACGGCCGTCGACTCAAACACTTGCGGCGTGAACTCCACGATGTCGAAGACGCGAACAGCCGCCTGTTCGTTAGCCACCGTCGATTGCGCCGTCACCACGAATTCGTTCGCTACGCCCTCTTTGGCCACGGCGATCAGCCAGGGAGGCACGACGGTAAGCGCCGACGTGACTGTTGGCGAATTGAGTTCCTCCCTGGTCTCGATCATGCCGATCGTCGCGGAATCCACAAACTGACGACTCGCGAACTCACCATGAGTCTCGTCATGATCGTGTTCACTATCCGCCCCAACTCCCGCTCCGCCACCGCTTCCACTTCCAGGAATCGCGTTAGCGCGCGCCGTGCGCAAGATCAGCGCATCGATCGCCGAGGGATACTTACGCATCGAGGCGTACAGCACCGGCGATAGCAGATCGAGCGGATAGAACTCGGGATCGAGATGGTGACCATCGTTAGTGACGGGAATTCGCAGTCCTTCGGCCGCGAACCAGACCTGCCCATCGGGCGCGGTGTTGAGTTGATTGCTAAATCCGCTGAATTGATCGGTGAGTCCGAGCAAGTGGCCTACTTCATGCAGTATGACCGTATAAAGATCGAAGCCAGCCGGACCATTAGCAAACGCATAGGCGTCTTCGGTCGGCGTAAACTCGCTGGCCTCGCCTGGCGTCGGGTCGAGGAACCAGCCGCGCCCGCTGGCATCGGTATCGATCCGCAGAATGCCAGCGGCTGGCAAGCCACTGGCAGCATACGTTGTTAGTTCCGCGAACCCGAGATAGCCCGCTGGCAAATCTTCGGTGCGCAGATCGATCTGAATCGGCAGGCTTTGTCCCGTCACTTGTCGCCAATGCTCCAGCGCAAGCGCCGTGTAGCTCACCACCACTTGCGACAGCGGCGCATTGACATTTACCGTTCCGTTCGGAGTGGGATTGCTGGAACCCGTTGGCGGAGGAGTACTCGGAGTCGATGGTGGGTTCCCAGGAGACGGCGAACGCGGCGCTAACGGTGGCAGCACCACGCCAGCCCCATTGCCGTCGGTGACGACCATTTGAATGTCGTATCCTGAACTGAAATCCAGGGATGTCGCGCCTGCGATCGCCAAAACGAAGTTGCCGGCAGGCAAACCGGCAAGATCGAGTGTAAGCAAACCACCTGCCGATTCGGCCAGACGAATGACCTGGCCCTGCGTCGAAAGAATTGCAGCGATGTAGTTGGCATCGGAGGCATCGAAGGTCAGTACAACGCGACTGCCACTACTAGCGGCCTGATCCAAAGTGAAAGCGAAATTGTCTTCGTCGTTGAAGCCGATCGTCAAACCGCTGGCCGAGTATTGGCCCTCTACCAATTCGATCGGCGTGGCTTCGTCGATGATGTCATTGGGTTCCCGCAAATCAGCGACTGGCAAAATGACCAGCGATTCGGCGATGGTATTGTTCGTTTCGATCCGTTCAACAACGGTGTTCTGTCCATCGACAATGATGCCGAGATACATAGTACCCGTCGCTAGACCGGCGGGGATCTGCAATTCGACATCGCTAGTGATGCTCATGCCTGCGGGCAGATCGAAGACCTGCGGCGCGCCGAGAATAATATCATCATCAAGACTCAAATTCTCATCTGCTGACAGCACGTACTGCACGCTTACGACCGTGGCATCGACATTGCCTTGGTTCTTAAACGTGCCGGTGACGACGAGCGATGAATCGGGTTCGACGAAGAACAGATCGAGCAACAATTGTGTGGGGACGAGATCGCTACCCGCCACCGCCGTTGGCACAACGATGTTTAGCGTGTAGGGAACGGACACGGGATCAGCGTCATCCCGGTAGACGAACAGGTCAAAGTCGCCAGCAGGCAAGCCAGTCAGATCGATCGACAGCGTATTGCCCGTCAGCGTGGCTGTACGGAGTTGTCCGTCGGAAGTCAAAAGGAAGGCGGAAACGGGAAGGTCGGTGGCATCCAAAGTGATCTGCACTTGATTGCCGGCTACCGATGGCGTCGCGATATGGAAGTGATAGCGATCTTGATCCTGTCCATTCGCCAACGCGGCGGCTATTGCGGGAGTTGGGCCATCGATAACGCCCATTTCGTAACTGCCCGTCTCCTGTTCAGCAACTTCGGCGTCATCCAGTAGAGACGTAACTTGAATTGTACGGGTGAGTATGTTGTCGGTCGGATTCAAGTCGCCTTCGCCTACATCCACGATGATGCGCATCGTAACATTTTCGCCGGCGAAATCCGCGGGCGGCAAGATGCCAAGCGCAACGGTAACTCGTTCGTCGATTTCGAGCGAATCGAAGTAGAATTTGTCACCGGTATTAACGCGACCATCGGCGGTTTCCAATTCGATGTAGGCGGTCGCATCATAGGTTGGTAGGCCGCTGTAATGCACAAACGTCGCGTTGACGTAGCTTTGCACGCCAGGGTTGAGCGTCGCCGGCGCGTTGGCAGTAAGCATAATGGCGTCGGCATCATAGCGCGGCGCGGACGTGATTTCGAGTTGATAGAACTCGGGATTGCCAATCGTATAAGTTCGCAACAGATAGCTACCCGGTTGCAAGCCCGCGAGATCGACGCTGACGAAGCTATTTCCGCCCAAAGCATCGGGCGCGACATCGGCGACAATGTTGCCATTGGAATCGTAAACTTGTACCGCGTATTGTACCGATCCATCGAGGGCTGTAAGCGTAATGCGATCGTCCGCCGTACCCGTTGTGATCATGCGGAAAACAAAGTTATCCTCGTCGCCTGAAGAATCAAAGTTCAAGAGCGGGGGGGCGATCGTGTCGCCATTGATGCTGCCGAGCCAAGTCGCGGTGCTGATGGTGTCATTGCTTTCGAGCGCATCGAGTGGCAAGACAACTTCGATCGGGAACAGGATTTGATTATCGAACTCCGCTGACTCGTTGGTGACCTTGTTGCCCCAATTCGCGTAAAGTCCCAGCACATGGAAGCCGGTCGCTTGTTCCGGGATCTTTACGACAAATGTCTTCGTAAACGATTCGCCGGGAGCGAGCGACGGAATTTGCAATTCGTTCGAGGGAATCAAGCTGGCATCGCCGGGTTCGAGTTCTGCGTCGCGCGAGAACAAGAGTCGCGCTTGCGAGGCCGGCGCAAGCTGCGTACCCGTGTTGGCGATGGTGACAGTGATTGGTAGCAAATCGCCCAGTGTGATCGCGCTAGGTGGCACGGAGAGATCCGCCACGAGATTGGGCTTATCGACTTGAGGACCACTCACGCTTAGCGTGTAGGGTGCCGGGGCGTCGGCCGGACCGCGCAGTACCACCGCATAATACGATCCTGGGGGAAGATCCTCGATATCGATGGCAAGACCCGTTTCTGTGGCTTCACCCACGAGCAGAATCTGGTCGGCTGGTCCTAAGAGCGCTAATTCGAAGTTTTTATCGGTGGCGAAATCTATGCTAAGTTTATCACCAGCCCGGCCATAATCATTCAAGCGGAACTTGATATAGTCGGTGTCGAACGAATTGGCGACTTGCGATGTGGTAACCAGTCGATCGATAACGCCCAAGTCCAAGGCGGACTCACGATCATCCGCGAGCAATGCCGCCCCCAATCCCAACGCATTGCCAGCGCCCAATGCGGCACCATTTTGGAATGCGCTTGGTATTCCGGCCGCCGCGTAAGCTGGGCCATAGTCGCCGCCAGCCAACAAGGGAGAGCCACCTGGCAGGAAGGACTTTGCATACTCGACCTTGTCGTCCATCCACTTATAAAAGTTTTCGCGGATTTTGTCGTTGGGTGGGATCTTGAACCAGTTCTCTTTATTGGCATCAGGGCCAGCTAGGTTAATTTCGACCTCGGGCAGTGTATAGGGCGGTGTTTGCCCAAGGATAATTCCACCACCAACTGGTGTATTAATCAACGCGGTTGCTTGGAAGAACGCCGAGAGACTTATTTTGATGCGAGTTTCCTCGGGAATCGTGGCCATTTGGAGTGATAGCGAGGCCGCCGTCGTAAAAGACAACTTCGCTTCCAATATGTTCGCCACCGCGCGAATGAAAGCCGCCAACTCGAATTGCACGCTCCCTTCGAGCGCCGCCGTGGCATAGCCATCCAGAGTTTTGCCGGAACCACTGCCTGCGGCTTCGGCGAAGCACTTGGCTTCACCAAAATTGCAATCGCCGTATTGGAACGTAAACTTGGCGGCAACTTTCGCCGAGAGAGTCGCTTCGATGCCGACGTTTACTCCACCCGCGATAGGAGGCGCGGGAATCGGGAACGCCACGAGCGTCCCACCTGCTTGCCAGGAGACACCGGGGATCTCGGCTGTCGCTTGAATATCGGCGTTGATGATTTGCAGGGTGGCGGGATCGAGTTTGAGTTTCGACGCGGTCAACTTAACCGAAGTTTGTGACAGCGTTGTAAGAAAATCGTTTCGCTTGCCGTTGCTGAAGTGTTTCTTGATCGCATTTTCTTTTGGCTTTGGTGAGCCCCTGGTCGCATCCGTTTCATCGACCAAATCCTTGAGTGTTTTGTCTTGGTGCTCTTTACTTTGCTTCTTGATGCTTTCCTCGAGCGCTCTCTTTAGAGGATTCATCTTCGCATCGTTGGCGGAAATCTTGTTTTGGATATGTATAAGCTGCTCCGAAGTCTGGCCCCTTTCAATATTCAGCTGCTTTAGTGTTTGTGAACGAATGCGCGAGTTCTCGCCGATTTCCGATTGTTCCTTTGTATTGGCTTCGGCGATTCTCTGCTCGGCATACGCTCTGCCTTCAGGCGTAGTTGCGTTAGCGAGTGCGACGGACCAGAGCGTACGTTCTTCATTTGCTCGGTTTGATATTTTCTGATGCAGTTCGTCGAATTCATTATTAACGCCGGAAATTCGTTGATCAACTTCTTTGACAATCGCTTCGAGTGGTTGCGCCTGCTCAGCCAGTTTTTGATTCTCGTTTTGAAAATTGCGAATTATCTCCTCGTACTCCGATTGGTTAGCCTTGAGCGCTTGAGATGTCTCCACGTCGAGAACCGCCTTGCTAGTGGCAGTGGCGTTGTCCAACGACTTTTGCAAGCTTTGGGATTTTGCTAGCGTTTTGTTCAGTTCCTTCTCGGCGGCTAGAAGTCGCGTTTCGACTTCGTCCAATCTAGAGTCAATAGTCGCCTCTTCTTTGGCGCGTAGTTTTCCGACCACTTCATTCTGTTGATCAGCATGATTCGATGCGGCCGTCAATTTCAGATTGAGCTCGGTTTGCGTAATCGCTCCAGCAGCGAATTGCTGATTCCAATGATTGCGGTCACGGTCCAAAGCCTCGTTAATAAGGTTTTCTTGCGCGACATACTTATCAACGATTGCATTATGATCTTGATCGATTGACGCCCGTTCATTGTAGATCGTGTCGACTTGAGCTTGTTGAGTCTGAGCGACGGAGTTAATTTGATTGAGCACAGTTTGCGTCTCTTGTCGCACTTCCGCTAATTGTGCTTGCAACTTCTGGCGAGTGTCCGCGTCCAGGCCCGCCTCAGCTGACTTGGAGTTACCATTGCGTTTTAGGAGTTCTAGGAAATTCTCATTAGCGTCATGATTGTCGTTGATTTGTTGTTGAAGGAAGTCGAATTCGGCCTGACTGAACTTAGGTGTTTTTGGCCGACCTAAATTGCTCGCGAGCGACGCCCCGATGCCACTGGTTAGGATCTGGGAAGGATTAAACTCGCGCTGGCTCTTGCGGGAACTCGATATCGACGAATCGTCCGAGAAGGTTTGCAAAAGCCCCGTCTGCGCGAGTTCACCGAAGACAGGTGCCTCATTGCGGAAGATTGTTGTCGAGCCTTGGCTGAGACCCGCGAGGAAAGTTAGTTTTTCTTCGGTCAACTTCTGGGCCACGTCGTACGAAAACGACATGCGCGTACCCATGTCGAAGGTGATGGGATCGAAGCCGTCGTAGGTGGCGTAGTCCACTTTGGCCAAGATATGGTCGCGCGTGAAGTGGTACACGCCTTTGGGTGCCGCGGAACCATCGAACTCAATCTTGACTTCCACGTCATCGTCGATCACCGGAAAACTACTGCCGATGAGATACGTGGAATTGATCCGATCTTGCACGAGTTTCTTGTCGTCTGGGCCGGCACCTGCGGTTTTGACCCAATCCGGCAGAGCCATGATGCGGAAAGAATACACGTCGTCACGGAGAATGTCGTCGTCTA
>JBGSHH010000932.1:0-4423 GCA_041752355.1 Pirellulaceae bacterium
GTGCTGCGCCACACTCGGCATTGCTCAACCAGCGGAAACTCCCCGCGCGCCGCGTCGTTTGCAACAACTTGCGCTCCCTCCTAATCAACGGGCGGAACTAGCGGCGGAGAACGAGTATCCATTTGTCGAAGAGGAACCCGCCTGGCTGCCGCATTGGACATTGCCGCATCCCGATTTGTATGAGCAGCTTTGGGCCCCTGGCGATTTGATCGACGATAGCTATTGGCTGCGTCGTCCGTGGTCGGCAGGCTTTCTCGTCGGCACGATGGATGGCGATCAACTCGCGAGCGGCATCGATCAACAATCGGATTGGTGCTACGGCTTTCGCTTCGGCAACGACTTCGCGCCGCACTGGGGCTGGGAAGTGCGCAATCTGTTCTTTGAACCTGATTTGACGTATCACAATCAACCGACGCGCGGTGGCTTCGCGCAGGATTGGTTTCTGGATGTAAGCGTGCTGCACTACCCTTGGGGCGATACGCGCATTCGCCCCTTTTGGTCGGTCGGTTTGGGGGCCGCGCAGTTCAAGTATCAGGATGAACTCTATCGCGACATCAGCGAATGGGTCGTCGATGTGCCGCTGGCGATCGGCTGCAAGTACTACTACACGCCTTGGCTGGTGCTGCGCGGCGAACTAAGCGACACCGTCGTGTTCGGCAATGAGAACGTCGACATGCTGAACAATCTCTCCTTCACTGTCGGTGCCGAGATCCACTGGCAGTCGTTCAAGACGCGGCCGGTGAAGTATGGGTATTGAGCATGCGCATGGGTCGGGCTTCTATTCTTGCTTCGGAACGGCCGGCTCGACCTCGCCCCCAACGATGACGAAATGTGGCGTGTCAGTTTTGGGTCGAAACAGTCGCCAGTCCTCCCCGCGCGTGCCGGCGGGAAACAGCCGAAGCACGAAGCCTTGGTCGAGACTAATTGCCGCGCCACCGAACTCGTCGGCGTCCACATTCTTGACGACAAGCGAAGATTCATTTTGCGCCAACCACAGTTCCAACCGAGCGTCTTGGAGATTGGGAGAAGTTTCGTAGTCCCAATTTTCGTCGAACGGCGCATCGTCCTCAATCGATGTCCAGAGGTCCGATCGGCCTGTCACAATACCCTGCGGGCCTTCGATGCGCCACGGACACTGCACGTCCAGTGCGAAGTCACCAGCCGACCCACGGTCAACCGGACGCAACACGCCGAACTGGAATGTACGCATGTCGGCCGCTCGCCGCACGGCAGTCAACGGAAGACCGATAATGCGCGAAAGTGCCTCGATCACTTGTTCACGTGTCGGCCGCGAAGCACTCGCAATTCGTGAGAGGTCGCTATTACTCATTCGTTTTGGGTTTCTTCTTCGCCTTGAAGCGGCCGCATCTTGTAGCCTGGCAGCTTGGCTTCTGTTCGAGGCGATTGGTTCGCTGGTATTTTTTCATCCCCAACCCAACACTTTCAGGACGGCCTCTGCTTCCGACTTTGAACCGAGTAATTCTTGAAAGCGAGCGGAAGCGATATCGCGATACTCGGGACGAATGGAGCAATCCGCGTCTGAATAGTCGCGTCCGGATTCGAGCACAATAGCGCCGATTTGCGCCAGACACGCAGCCATTGTGTTCAGGTCAGGAAACATTTCGACGGCGTCCCATTGGCCTGCGCCGTGGTAAGCGTGTAACACCACGCCCGAAGACCGTGCAAAGATAAATGGATCGCCACCTTCATCGGCGATCACTAACCAGTCTTGACTCCAATCCTTGGTTGGCTCGCCGCTAATTCCGTCCCAGCGGTAGCCGGTTTGAAACGTCCATAGCTCAGTGAGGCAGGGGAGGAAATAGGGGTTACCATGTGCCTTAATTGTCACGTTGCAGGGGCCGACTTCTCGATAGAACCGTTCGAGCGCGGGCGGTAAAGGAAAGGTCCCAGTCCAATCCGAAGCTGGCTGCGACCGAACCTCACCATGTATTGCGAGCATTCGCTTCGCTGTTTCGGCATTGACCATCGATTCATCCAATACGGTCGAACTGGTACATCTGCGGACAAGTATTGTTGATGTCCTTAGTCAGTGTGCCTGTCAGCATGTCACATCAGTCCATCTGAAATCTACAACGGACTCACTGAATGCAGCAAAGGCACCCTAACCGCCTACACCTTCATCGCCAAGAATCGCTTCAACATCGCGGGGCCTTCGTGGGTGAGAAAGCTTTCGGGATGAAACTGCAAGCCTTCCAGCGGTAGGCGTTTGTGGCGAATTCCCATGATCTCTTTTTCGCCATCGGGCCCAGCGGCCCAGGCGGTGACGATGAAATCGGGATTCAGCGTGTCAGGGCGGATCACCAGGCTGTGATAACGCGTGGCGATGAAGGGATTGGGGAGATCGGCGAAGAGCCCTTGGCCGTCGTGATGGATTTCGTCGGTCTTGCCGTGCATGAGGCGTTTGGCCCGCACGATCACGCCCCCAGTCGCCTGACCGATCGACTGATGGCCCAGGCAGACGCCCAGAATCGGCACCTTGCCTTGCAGTTTTTGAATGCATTCGACCGAAATGCCCGCTTCCGTCGGCGTGCAGGGTCCCGGCGAGACAATCACGTGCGTCGGCTTTTTCGCCGCAATCTCGTCCACGGTGATTTCGTCGTTGCGAAACACCTGAATATCGAGCGACGCATCGATTTCCCCCAGGCGTTGCACGAGGTTGTAGGTAAACGAATCGTAGTTGTCGATGATCAGAATCATGTTTTGATTTTAGTCGAGTCGCCGCTGGTCGTGGAGGGCACCCCCGCGCCCTCGTGGAACAAAACCGCCTAAAGGCGTACACTAACCTCCGGCATTAATCCACAGCTTCAGCGAGGACGCTTCCGCCCTCGGCCGATCCAGGCCGCCTCGCTGACGCTTCGGGGCGGTGTCCTTAGACACGTATCACGATATCAAGGTTCGGTCCGACATGGTCACCAGCAACGCCGCCACTGTGGATGAATTCTTCGCCAATTTGCCAGAAGATCGCGTCAAAGCGCTCACTCGCTTGCGGGAATTGTGTAAAAAGGCGCTTGGCGGCTTTGAAGAATGCATGGATCTCGGCATGCCGAGCTACAAGCGGGGCGACGTCGTGGAGGTGGCGTTCAACAGTCAGAAAAACCACATCTCGGTCTATGTTTGTCGGCAGGACATTATGGACAAGCATCAGATTTTGCTGGGAAGCTTGGATTGCGGCAAAGGGTGCATTCGTTTCAAGAAGCCGGAACATCTGGACTACAAGATCCTGCACAAGCTCTTCAATGCTGTGAAGCAAGCCAAACCGCAAGCGGGCCGCCAATGAGTCGCTGGCATGATGACGACGACGATCGCGACGATCCACTCGACGAAGATGTCGATGACGAATCGACCTATCCTTGTCCCGGCTGCGGGCGGCAAATTTACGAAGAAGCTGACGCTTGTCCCTATTGTGGCGAATACGTTGCCGATAGCGATGTCCATCGCGCGCAACCACAGCCGTGGTGGGTGAAGGTGGTGATCTTGCTGCTGATTGTGAGCATGGTCGGCGGGACGTTGTTGGCCTCCCTCTATGGGTTTTTGGGCGGTGAGTAATCGATCGCACCCATCACGCTGGGTCAGGATGCGGTTTGACTCCCCTGCCTACACGACCGCGCGTGATGAATACTTTGTCGCTTAAAGGATTGCTCTCGCGGCGCTGGCGTTTTAAACTGCGACTCATTCGCAGCACGAGTTCCCCGTTTGACCCCCCCTCTCCCGCTTTTCAAGATTGGCTTCGCCGCGGCGCATCCCGGCTTCGCCAACAACGAAAAGCGCCAGCAAAACCGCAGGACAAGTCATCATGCACGGTTTGGAAGAATTCAACGGCCCCAAGCTCATCGACGACCCCAACGCCGGTCCTTGGTACAAGGAACTGAGTCGCTATCACTGGTTCGTGTTGGGGGTCTCGGCCCTCGGTTGGCTGTTCGATTGTTTGGATCAGCAGTTGTTCATTCTCACCCGCCCGGCGGCGATGCGGGAATTGCTCCCGCCGATGTCCGATCCGGTGGAGATGAAAGCGGCAATCGGCATGTATGGCAACATTGCCACGTCGATCTTCCTGGCGGGCTGGGCCTCGGGCGGTTTGTTTTTTGGCATCCTCGGCGATCGCTGGGGGAGGGCCAAGACGATGATTGTCACGATTTTGCTGTATTCGTTGTTCACCGGCTTGAGCGCTATTTCCTACGGCTTTTGGGACTTCGCCTTCTATCGCTTTCTGACTGGCCTGGGTGTCGGTGGAGAGTTTGCCGTCGGTGTGGCGCTCGTGGCGGAAGTGATGCCGGCGCGTGCTCGACCGTACACGCTGGGATTGTTGCAAGCTTTGTCCGCTATCGGCAATATCACCGCCGCGCTCATCTTTTGGGGTTTCGGCATCGCGGAAGAGTCAGGCATGGTGACGAGTCCGTGGCGG
>JBGSHH010000933.1:0-4849 GCA_041752355.1 Pirellulaceae bacterium
CTCAGGTCAATAACAACAATAACCAGAACAATAACAACGGCGGCGGCAACATCACGGGTGCCGCAGGTGTGCAGATCGATGCCAATGGCGTGTTGTCGATGAAGATCGCTCGCGATCCGACCGGCCAACTCACTCGGCAGCACATCATGCAAGCCAAGGGTCAATTGGCGGCGGACATCGCCAAGCCTAGTAAACTCCGCAAGATTTCGCTCACACGGCTGGAAGCCATCATTGCCGAGCGCATCGCCAATGGTCAGGCTCCGACCGAAGACATGGCGCACCTCGCTGGCCTGACCGCGGTGCAATATGTCTTCTTCTATCCTGAGACCAAAGACATCGTGTTAGCTGGTCCCGCCGAAGGCTACATGGTTGATGCCACGGGGCGAAGCGTTGGCGTGGAAACCGGCGCCGCGATTGTGCTGCTTGAAGACCTGGTCACCGCCATGCGGGCGTATCCGCCAACCGGCAAACAAGTTCATCAAATCCGCTGCTCGATTGATCCGACCAAAGAAGGCTTGGAGAAGATGCAGCGGTTCTTGGTTGCCTTGGCTAAACGCGGTGTCGCGCCTAGCGACGCGCAATTCATTGCCAATGGCCTGCGGGAGAATCTCGGATTGCAGGTGGTTTCGATCGATGGCATCTCGCCGGAAACCCACTTCGCTCAGGTGTTGGTGGAAGCAGACTACCGCATGAAGCTGATCGGCATCGGTTTGGAGATGCCGCCCGTCAAGATTCCGAGCTTTGTTTCCAAAGCGAATCCCGCCACGATTTCTCAAAATGCTCTACAGCGCTGGTACTTTACGCCGAACTACGAATGCGTGAAGGTCAGCGACGATGAAATGGCGATGGAACTGGTCGGCCAAGGCGTCAAGCTGATTGGCGAAGACGAACTGGTAAACGGGGATGGCTCGCGTGTTGTTGCCGGTGCTCATGGCAATGCGGCCAGCAAAGCCTTCACGGAAGCCTTCACCGCCAAATACCCTGAGTTGGCGAAGAAGTCGCCTGTCTATGCACAGCTTAAGAACGTGATCGATCTCGCGGTTGCCGCCGCGTTCATGCAAGAAAAAGATTACTACGGCCGCGCCGGTTGGGAAATGAGCGTCTTTGGTAACGAAGAGGCTTTCAAGACGCATACCTGCGATACGCCGAAGGCTGTCGAGTCAACTGTCAACGTCATCTGGAAAGGCAATCGCCTGATGACCCCGATCGGTGGCGGTGTTGATATTCAAGCTCGCCGCGCCCTGGATTCGCAGAATCTTCTCAAGGATGACAAAGGGGAAGTGAAATCCGCTCGCGCTAAACTCGACTTGTCCAAGCTGCAAAAGAGCCAATGGTGGTGGGACTGAGCCTCTGTGGATAGTGGATCGAGTACGACCAACGAGAGCCGCCTTGTTCGCAAGGCGGCTTTTTTCTGCGCTGCTATCGAACCTTTTCGCGTGTCCGTTCGTCGTACTGACATGTCCGATCAGCACATATCCTTGAGCAAGTTTCTAAGTCTGGTGCTGCGTCATGCGCCGGAGACGATTGAACTGACGCTCGACGAACAAGGCTGGGCCGATATCGACGAGCTCATTACCAAAGCCGCGGCGCATGGTCGGCAATACACGCGCGACGTGATCACAAAGATCGTGGCCAATAGCGACAAGCAGCGTTTTCGACTAAGCGACGATGGTCAGCGCATCCGCGCTAATCAGGGGCATTCGGTCAACGTCGATCTGGGACTCGCGCCCAGCGTTCCGCCTGCGAATCTTTACCACGGCACGGCGACGCGGTTTCTGGAATCGATTCTGCAGCAAGGTTTGCTCAAGCAATCGCGGCAGCATGTCCATTTATCGGCCGATGTGGCCACCGCCGAAAAAGTCGGCAGGCGACATGGTAGGCTGGTGGTCTTGGAGATCGCGGCCGGCGCGATGCATGCTGCCGGCTTCGCGTTTTATCTATCGGAGAATGGCGTCTGGCTGACCGATCACGTGCCGGCGAAATACTTGACAGCATCAGCCTGAGATCGCCCAGAGTTGGGATATAATAAGCATTCATCGCCTGCTTAAACCTGACCGTTTGTCGTGCTTGCCACTTCGGCCCATGCGAATTTTGTTCATTACCGAGCAGTTTCCCTATCCGTTGCAGGACGGTGGAAATCTGCGGACGTACCACGTGCTGCGCGCGTTGGCGAGCGCTCATGATGTAACCTTGGTCTCTCACGGGCCACAGGATCAGCAAGCGGACTTTGCCACGATACTGCCGGAGGTGCGGGATATTCATTGCGTTGCGAAACCAATCTTGACGCAAAGGCTACTCCACAGCACCCTGCGTGTGGGTCTGCGACAATTCCCGCTCTTTGTCCTGAAGAATTGGTCTTCACCACTGCTGTCGACAATCGATCGGCTGATTGCTAGTAACACGTTTGATGCTATTCATTGCAATCATCTCGATACCGCTTGCTATCTGTTACGACGAAGCTGGCCGCTCAAGCGTGTGTTCGATACGCACAACTGCTTGTCCGCAATGGCGCAGCAAGTTGCGAGGGAAACACAGAGTTCCTGGCGGCGTCTGGTTTATCGTCGGGAGGCTCGCCTGCTGGAGCGCTGCGAACGTGAGGTTTGTCAGCGAATGGATGCCACCCTGGTATGCTCCCCACAAGATGCGTTGGCTTTTGAAGCGTTGCGTATACCCCGACCGCCAAGCGTCATCCCCAACGGCGTCGACATCGAGTATTTCTCGGCCGATCCAACCTCGGCGACAGAGCCCGGAAACCTGGTATTTACCGGGGCGATGAACTACTACCCGAACGAGCAAGCCGTTATCTGGTTTTGCCGGGAAGTCATGCCCTTGCTGGCCGAACATCAGCCGACAATTCGGTTTTTCATTGTTGGCAAGCATCCCACAGCGGCTGTTCGTGGACTACACAATGCAAACTCCGTATACGTGACGGGAGCCGTGCCGGATGTGCGGGGATTTGTTCGGCGAGCCGATTTGTTTGTAGTGCCACTGCGACATGGCAGCGGCACTCGCCTCAAGATTCTCGAGGCGTTTGCGATGGGCAAGGCGGTGGTTTCGACGCGAATAGGTGCCGAGGGAATTGATGCTATCGACAACGAGCATCTGGTGCTCGGCGACACACCCCAGGAATTTGCCGGACAGATTCGCCGACTTTTAGCTGATCAAACTCTGCGTCAACAAATGGGCGGGCGGGCACAGTCGCTGGTTCGGCGGGACTACGACTGGAATCGTATCGGACAAATGCTGCTCGACACCTATGCTGACGTAGCGGGAGCTACGTTCAATTCCGCCGCCAATCAGTGAGCCAAAGTTCCGCTTGGAGTGCGGCTTACTTCTTGGTATCGATCGTTTGCAGCGGAAACTCCGTTGAGGGAACATGCTCGCGCTGCATGATCGCGGCAATCTTGGCGACCACATCGGGATGCAACCGTGCCACATCGGTCCCTTCGCTAACATCCCTGGCTAGATCATAAAGCTCGATCTGCGTGCGCCCTTGACTTAACTTTTGACGCACTCCTTTCCAGTCACCCATCCGCACGGCTTGCTGCCCGCCATAGCCGGGAAATTCCCAATACAAAAACTCATGCCGACGTTGCTCGCCTTGCTCCAACAAGGTGGGCACGAAGGTGATTCCGTCGGTCTTTTCTGGCGCCGGTGCGCCTGCTACCTGGCAGAACGTTGGGAGCAAATCATAAGCGGCGCAAACTAAGTCGCTGGTTTGATCAGGCTTGATTCTACCTGGCCAACGGGCGATCAGCGGGACGCGAATACCTCCTTCATAGACGCTTCCTTTCAATCCGCGCAATTTGCCTGCGGATTCAAAAAACACACTATCCGCCCCACCGACGCGCCCATGGGTCGGGCCGTTGTCGCTGGAAAACATGACGAGGGTGTGTTCATCAAGGCCGAGTTCTTTTAGCTTGGACATGATGCGCGCCACACTGCGATCCATGCGTGTGACCATCGCTGCATAGGCAGCATGAGGTGTGGCATGCGGGAGGTAGCCTTCCTGACCTTCGTAGGGCGAGTCTGCAAATACATCTTTATATTCGGCAAGCGAATCCTCCGGCACTTGCAAGGCGACGTGAGGAATAGCAAACGGCACGTACAGGAAGAACGGTTCCGCGCGATGCGTTTCGATGAACGCTAGTGCCTCTCTTTCAATCAGGTCGTGCGAATGTTGCTTGCCGGTTAGTCCCGCCGTGTTGCCCTCCAGTGTTACTTTTTCTTGGTTCTTCCAGAGGTACTTCGGGTAATGATTGTGCGCGTGTCGCTGGCAGTTGTAGCCATAGAAGAAATCGAAGCCCTGCCGATTGGGATCTCCCACCGAACCCGGCGGACCTAGACCCCACTTTCCCATCGCGCCGGTGTGATAACCTTGGGTCTTGAGTAACTCGGCGATGGTGACTGACTTAGCCGGTATTGGATACTGTCCTTCCGGCTTTTGCTCGCGATTGTCACGTACGATGGCGTGTCCACTATGCAGGCCGGTCATCAAAACGCAGCGCGAGGTCGCGCAGACGGGATTGCCTGCGTAGAATTGCGTGAAGCGCATTCCCTCCTTGGCCAATTGGTCGAGGGCGGGGGTGCGAATCTTCTTTTGACCGTAGCTGCCGAGTTCAGCATAGCCCAAATCGTCGGCAAACAGGAAGACAATATTGGGTGCCCTGACCGTAGGAGCAGCGGCGGCGAGACTCCCGACAACGGGAGCCAACAGCAGCATTACGGCCAACCAGACGCGCCAGAACATCAGATTTCCCTCTCAAAGCGGAGAAACTCAGCATCGGACTTTTTCAGCATAGGCGGCGGGGGATTCATGGTCCAGTTGAGAGATATCGAGAATCTCAGG
>JBGSHH010000934.1:0-3899 GCA_041752355.1 Pirellulaceae bacterium
CAAATTGCTTGGGGCGAGCCGGTTCAAGGCTTGCGCATGGGCGCACGTTTTGTGGCTGGGAAAGACAACGAAGTTACGCGCTTCAACAACAGCGATACTGCCCGCTTACAATTGTTCGTTCAAAACACGACCGACAAGCCAATCTCCGGCAAGTTTATGTTGGATCATATGTTTGACGACTGGTGGTCGACGATCGCCACGGATCGCGGAGCAGGGATCAGTCCGTCGCGAATTTATGTTTGGATGTTCGCGCCACCTCGTTACTTCACGACGAAGTTGGCCCCTGGTGAGATCCTCGAATTGACGGGACGATTCGCGGACGATGACAAACGTCAGTCCGTCGCCTCGTTCCACATTGAATCCAAGCCGCAACCTGCGAAAACCAGGCCACCCTTTGTCTACGTGATGCCTAGTGGGCGCTACCTGGCGAACTATGGAACTTCCTTCGTGCCCAGCGACAAGACCGTCAACGAATCGATCTTCCTGCAGGCTGCGCCGTTGCGATTCCTGGTGGGTGACGCGGAAGACATCTGGCCGGTTGCAGTCCCAAATGCGAAAGCCGCTGCCAACGATCAGACACCAACTGATCCTCAACCGCCCGGGTTACCGAAGTTGCCCGAGTTGCCCGCTGTGCCGACACCGAAGGCCGAATTAAAGCCCGCCGACGACGAAGCCGCCACGCGAACGATCCGCTATAAGTTGGTCGATGGTTTGACCGACAAGCCGCTGCAAGGAATTGAGGTCACGTTTGGAGCCTGGGGCCAACTACCTGCGGACGCGCCGAAGTTCACGCCTTCCCCGGCGCGAATCGTCGGTTCGACCAAGAGCGATGCCAGCGGTATGGTCGAAGTGAAACTACGCGCAGGTGAAAAGCCCTTCTTGAATGCAGCGCCGGCTGGCTGGTTCCTAACGCCGCAAACCTACCTGGTGGAAGAGAACAAACAGAAGACCACAATCAAAGTGGTTCCACCGGGTCTGCCTGCGCCTCAAGAGAAAGAGCCGTATCTCGTCAAGTTGTGGCCAGGCACGGAAGTTGTCGGGCGGTTGCTATGGCCTGATGGTACGCCGGCCGCAGGCGTCCGCTTGAGCGCCGGCGTGTACATCCATAACCAAGAGTGGAAGAAACGCCTGGGCATGGATTTGACGATTTACTCGTTCGATCATGGTGACTGGCCGAACTGGTCGTATCCCGTTGTGACCAACAAGGATGGCAAGTTCAGCGTCACCGTCCCTCCACCCGACGCCCGCGCGTGGTTGCGCATTGGCAACACGTCGCTCAGCTTCGCCGCGATCGATGCCGACGACAAAGATGACGCCGTCGCGCGCAAGCTGGCCAAGTGCATTCCGTTGGAAGTTCAGTGGGGCGGCTATGCCAGTTCGAATCTGCAACGCGTGGATGCGTTGTCTGAGGGCGCAGATGAGCGCTTACAGATAGGCGATTTAAGACTCGAGACCGGCGTCATCGTGCGCGGTCGTGTGCTGGATGTCGCAGGCAAAGGTTTAAGCGGCGTTCGCCTCACGACGACCGGCGCTCACGGACCCCACTCAGGACGCAGCGCCGTCAGTGGTGAAGATGGCAAGTTCGAGTTCCACGCGATGGCACCAGGCAATCTAGCGGTGCATCCCGATGCGCGCTTGCGCAATGACAAAGGAGAAGTGATCTCGCGCGAGGTGCAGGGGGTGTTCGTCGATCAATCGTTTACCATTCCTCAAGTGGAAAAGCCGCTGGAGATCACCATTACGTCGGTGGCTGCTACTGAAATCGTCTTTAACTGGGATGATCGCCGCGCGGATAAGACGCAGCCTATAGCGTACTATGGCGCGTTTCGCGTGCGCGGCTTCATGCCTAACATCGAAGGCCAGCCAGGGGCCTACTGGTCGGAAGAAACAGAACGGGTCGAACGCGAAGGCAAGACGCTGTTGGTTGTCAAAGTGCCGACAGCGTTGCTCAAGCCGGAGCTAATGCTCACCGCCGATCGCGTGTCGACCGCCAGCTATTCCGACTCGACGGGGTTCACTTCCGGCCCGGGAATCGTGGAACTTGGCGACATCACCCGAAAGATCAATCGTACCATCCACGGCGACGAACCCAAGCCACCGAAGTAAGTCGGATCGGCGCCCCGCCGGTCGTCTTTATGGATTTGCGATCAACTCATAGTTTGTTAGCATTCCGACGGGCAATTCCGTCTTGCCGTTCTTGATACGAGCCACTTCACCGACGCGTTTGATGGCCGCCTCGAGTTGCTCCACATTGCTGGCTTGAAGCCATGCGCCGCCAGGCTGAATGATCACCACATAGCCATCCTTCCCAGGATTCGGCTTCCACTTCGTAATCTGTATCCAAAAGCAACATCCCGGGTTTTGCTTCGCGCCAGTTTGCAGATTGAATTTGACACCCAGCGAATCGCGAAGTCTCCCAGCGGCCTCGATCACTTCTTTGCCATCCCCTTCGACCGTCACCGGCCACACCCATTGAAAATACTCCGTCCGCTCCTTCTTCTCCTCATCGATCGCCACGCAGTGTGTCGCCGCAAGCAAAATGAAAGCGCCGATCAAGTAGCTGGGCCAAGATCGCATGGAAGCACTCGTGTGGTTGGACGAAAGGGGAGGCAAGTCACGAAAAATGACCCGTGCATATCCCCAAAAACTCCATTAGAATGCCGCACTACTCGGTTCGCAACCATTTGCACGGCATCTAAAGGGATTCCGATGGTCACGGTTTACATTTGGGATTATCGCGGCGCGGATGTGGCGTGGGGGCACGCGTCGATGCATGTCACGGGCGGTGATCCAGCTGGATCCATTTACATCAGTTGGTGGCCACAGGCTTCGGGACGGCAGCCCAAAATCCCACATGCACCCGGCGTGCTAGGCCAAGTTTATTCGGTGCCGGCAATTAGCGGACGTGGCTACGCGGCGGACGTGCACGATGAGGGACAGGTTCCCGATCATACTATTCACTTGAATGGACTGGATGAAACCAAGATCAAAGCCTGGTGGCAGAACCTAGCCACCGATCTCAATGCGCGCTGGTCGACATTGGGACAGAACTGTTCCACCACGGTGGCCAACGCCTTAGCGGAAGGAGGGGGCGATGATCTCACCGAAGGCGTTGGTGGCTGGTGGGACCAATGGAACGTCGTGTGGAAACCTGACGATGTTTTGGACTATGTCCGCGCGATCGAGAGCGGCATTAAGAATGGTCGCAAAATCAAATAGCTCGCACCAACCATGCCCGGCGTAGGCAAGCAACCTATCCCTTCAATTGCCAGACGGTTACTTTGCTGTGGCCGGCGGCGTAGAGGCGGGCGGTATCCGTGTCGTAGATCGCGGCGTGCCAATGCTGGCCGGCTTTCTCTTGCTTGATCGGCTTTTTGGCTTCGAGGTCGAAGAATTGCACCCAGCCACTGCCATCGCCGCCAAGGCCGACAAGCAGTTTGCCATCGGGACTGAAAATCACGTGCTCGACCAGGCCCTTCATGCCTTCGCCGACGAGTTCGTGCGTCCGTTCGTTCTTCTCCCACGCGAAGACTTCCACGCGCGAGACCCCTTCGAGATGGTCGATGTTACCGACTTGCCCCATGCCGCCGATTGCGAGCAATGAGCCATCGGGACTGAAGGCCACCGATCGCGCGCCACCGATGCTATGAATACGCTGCTTAGGATCCCAGGTGTACAAGGTTGGCGCCTCAACTTCGGCCAGCTTGCTACCAGAAGCCACATCCCACACCAAGCCTTTGCCGAGACGATCGACCGTGCCGAGCTTGGTCCCGTCCGGGGAGAACGCGCAACTATAGAGCATTGAGGGAAAGTTGCTCGGCGTCGTGACGGCATGACCTTTGAGTTCGTGCAACAGCTTGCCATCCTCGACGTTCCACAAGCGGGCGACCATGTCATCG
>JBGSHH010000935.1:0-3373 GCA_041752355.1 Pirellulaceae bacterium
GCTTGCTGTTGGATATCCGACTGGGAAACGGTAAACTTGGGGCGATGCATGGCTCCCTCCGTGGATGTTGACTGTTGCAAGCAACAGTCTGCGGAAGAGCCATGCATTCTCAAATATCAAAAAGTGGGAAGTACTGATTCTTGTCTGCCCCATTCCTGTCTGCCCCGCTGGGAGGCGTTGTTCTTTATGCCTGCCAAGCGAGCCACACCAAGAAGCCGACCCACGCCAGCCACAGACCGACGCTAATCGCCAGCAGCACGCGATTGGGACGCGGTGGGTGCGGCACGATTTCGGGGGGCGGCCCGCTACCGGGGACGTAAACCGTCTGCGACTTGGTTCTCTGAGCCATGCGTGCGAGCGCCTACTTCTCGGGCCGCGTGATTTGAAATTCTTGCCGCAGCGCGGTATCGAATTCGTAGACATTGTCGAAGTCTTCGCGGCGATCCTGCTTCGACTTCTTCATCAGGCCGATTTCGATCAGATTGTAGACGATCTCGCCGAAGTCGCTGGTGCTGTGAATGCCCCAGCTATTGAGCACCGTCTTTGCCATCAGGCCATATTGTTCCAAGGCGTATTGCCGGATCGCTTCGCACAATTGCTGCCCCGTGAGATGGGCTTCCACGCGCGGCTGCGTTTCGTCTTCGAGTTCGTCAGGCGTCAGCTCGGTCGATTCCGCGCCACCGAGTTCTAGCACCTCTTGCGCATACGATAGCCCGTCGCGCACGAACTGATAAGCATCGATCTTGTATCGCGGGTCGTCGCGCAGCAATTGCAGAATGGGATGCGGTTGGCTCATGGCAATATCGTTCGTTATCGGCGTCCGGTTCCCTGTTTGGTCACACTCAGCACTTCCGAAACATGCACCAGCATGCGACGGTCCTCTTCGGTAATCACCAACAACTGCTGTGAGAGGATCTCTTGATTGATGATCCGCGCGCGGCCGTTGGCAGTGACGATCTCCGAACCGATCGCCGGCATTTCCTTGTGCAAGTCCTCGTAAGTATCGTACTCGTAACGCAAGCAGCATTTGAGCCGACCGCAGCGTCCCGAGATTTTCGTCGGGTCGAGTGTCGCCTTTTGCAGCTTGGCCATTTTCATCGAAACCGGGGGCATCTCGATCAAATGCGTGTTGCAGCAGACAGGCTTGCCGCAATCGCCGTAGTCGGCCAGCAACTTGGCCTCGTCACGCACGCCGATCTGGCGCATCTCGATGCGGGTTTGAAACTCGGTGGCCAGATCTTTGACCAAGTCGCGGAAATCGACCCGCAACTCCGACAAGTAATAGACCACAATCCGCTCGCCGCCGAAAACATGTTCCAGATCGACCAATTGCATCGGCAGATTGAGCCGGACGACATGTTCCTGGCAGCGCAGAAACTCCGCCCGCTCGCTTTGCTGGAGGTGGTGCCACTCGTTGGCATCTTCGGGGGTCATATCGCGGAGGATCTGGCCGTGTTGCGGGTCCTGCAGCTGGGCGACGACTTCGTCGGTCGCTTCGCACAGCACCTCGCCCACCTCCAGGCCCCGATTGGTGCGCGCAATGACCTTATGCCCGCGGAGGAATTTGTCGCCGCCCCGCGTGGCGAAAACGCCAATCATCCGCATGGTGCCGTAGCGAATTATGAATCTAGCCATGAGCGCTCATTCTGCGAAAAGTCGGAAGTCCCGTGACTATAGCGTATTACAGCACCGGTTGCCAGCTTAACGTAGGCCCCGCAGGTTGGACGCAGAGGCAGGCCCATCACCCGCCCCCGGTTGGCCTGGCCGACCGACGTGGCACTTCCGGATGTGCTACCATCAGGGCGCACGCACGCACTCACCACACTCGCATTCTGGGAGAATCTCCGATGAAGAACTGGACCCTGTTGGGAATGGGCGCACTGCTGTTGGCGGGACAAAGCCTGTTGGCGGCGGATGCCGACTCGCCTGCGGCATCGATCAACGGCTACCGCTTCGAGTTTCCGTGTAAGGACGCCATGCCGGAGAATCCCAAGCCGGGGGCGGATTGCATCTCGGGATTGGTGAAGGGGGATCCGAACACGACCGACAATTTCACGGCGGAAAAAGTCTTCGGCGGCGAAAAGGGGAAGCGGTACAAAGTCACGCTCCGTATTCGCGGCGTCGTGGAACCGATGATGTACAAAGGGGGCGAGAAAGTCGGCGAGTACTTTTACATCGGCGGCGAGAAGAACAACGCCACCTACAACGTCTATCAAATCAGCGTCTCCTCGCCCAAATCGCACTACTTCCTCAACCGGCAAGACAAAGTCGGGCATGAGATTTTTACGATCGACTACACGCAAACGATCGAGATCGATGGGGGAGCAACGGTCACCTTCCTCGGCAATGGCCAAAACGGGCGATTGATTTCCAACTTCAAGAAGCTCCTCGTCGCCGACATCGACACCAAGCCATTCAACGGCCAATATGTGCAGATCGATGTGGTGGATGTGAAGTAGGGCGCGCACCAGGAGGAACGCATGAGAGTGCCAGTAATCGTGGTCGCGATCCTGTGGCTGATGGGAGGCGGATGCCTTGGGCAGGCGTGCGCGAGCGAGGATAAAGCGGACGAGAAGGCCGTTCGTATTGAACGAGTCGCTGTGCGCAACGAGTCCGCCAAGAAGTCAGGTAACGACCTGACGGAAGTCTCGGTCTGGTTTGATACGCTTCCAGTCGAGCCATTTACCTTCGGCATTCTCACTCCGCAAGCGGAAGCAGGCGATACGACTGCCTATCCCGATGGTTGGCATGCCATGCCCAATCGTGCCATTGTCGCGTGGACTACACCGGCGAAGAAGAAAGTCGAAGTTACCGTGGAGGTCAAAGCCAAGGTTCCCCAGGACTTTCCCACCGGCGGCGCTTTGGTTTTTGCCATCCACCCCGATGAGACAGTCACGCTGCGTTTTGTGCCTCCCAAGAAGAGATGAGTACCCAGCGAGCACGCGGGACAGACAAACCGGCGCGACATCGTACTCTTTTGACGAGGCTGGCAATCAAGTGGAATGCTCCCCTACATCTGATCCACAGACGCTACGAAAGTCTATCCGCCAAAAACGGCAGAAGGGCTTTCCATGAAGTAGCGAACCCGACATTCGGCGGAACGTATTCTCAACTGCTGTTGTGACACTCGCGAATTACGACACGTCCCAAAGCTAACGGATACGGCCGATTGCAAGCACTCGGCAAACAATGAAGTAGAGGAAGACGACATGAAATCAAGAATATCTCGACTACTCGCGTTGGTTCTGGTTGCGATGTTGCAAATGGCAGCGGCCGGAGAAGAGTTAGAATGCCAACGGGAACTGGCGAGTCTTTACGAAAAGTCAGTTCCGCTTGAACGAGTCGCTGAGATTCGCAAGCTCTTGGGAATGGC
>JBGSHH010000936.1:0-7400 GCA_041752355.1 Pirellulaceae bacterium
GCTCGAATCCCTCAGGCATGACGTAGTGCTTTTGAGATTCAGCCGGATCAAGCGGCTTTTGCATCTTGGTTTGCGGATCGGATTGCGCGCCCCATTGTCGGCTCGGCGGATAGAACGGAACACGGGCGTCGTTCACATACTCAAACGGTTTGACGTCCTTGCGTTTGGCGGTCATCTCCGGCTTATCCGTGAAGACACCAGCGACTTGGGGATCTTGTCCCACCGCCCAGCGCGTGCCACGTTCGACCAGATTCAAAAAGCCAGGATTGCTCCAGGTCCGTTGATCGTGTCCCCAGGCCGTATAGAAGACCCGCCCCTTGCCTTGCTCGCGTATCCAGGTCCAAGGCTCTTTGCCATCCTTGTCCTCGCGATACTCCAAAACCGTCCGTTCTTTATCGTTGTGCTTGGTATGTACGTAGGTCTCATCCCAGCTTTCAAAGCCTTTGTACCCTTTGAGCAGTTCATGCTCCGGCTTGGCGACTTGCGTGCGGAAGGTGCCGGTGCCGTGACGTTGGAATTGCGCGCCAACCAACTCCACATACTTGGGCGAGTTCAAGAAGCAGAACGACGCGCAATGTAGCGGAATCAGGCCGTGACCGTTCTCGACATATTCCAGCAACGCCTTCTCTTGGTCCGGTTTGATCTCGACCGTGTTCGCATAGATCATGAGCCCCGCATACTTGCCGAGCGTGTCGGCATTGAGGTCAGCCATCTTATCCGTATAGGTCAGCTCGATGCCGCGCTGCTTGAAGATCGGTTGCAGCTGTTTGAACCGCGCCGCTGGCTGATGATGCCCTTCATCACCCAGGAACAAAATCTTGATCGGCTCCGCGCCCTGCGCAAGCGATCCAACAGCGATCAAGCCAACAAACAACAGGCGGGCCAATGCGGAGAGTCGCGACATGGTCCAATCCTTTTTGGAGAGAATTCTGGGAAGAGGTCTGACACTAGCCTGACGCGTCAGCGAGGATTCGCCGGACGTCATTTTCCACGCGGACGCAGCGGTAGAGCTTCGCTGACGCGCAAGGTTAATGTACTCCCATTTTGCCTGTCCGGAAAACCCGCGTCCATGAGACCTTACGCAAAATGCCTGAGATTTATTACCACCGTCTTGCCCGTCAAATCCCGAAAAAGCCCCTTGCATGTGTGATTCCTCGGCAGTTACTGTTGAGAAATGCCGCAGCGCCGCCCTCGAAAACCCGCCCCTCCCATCGCTCCGAAATTCTCTCGGAGATCGGTCGCGCTGCTGATTGAATCGTCTAACGCCTACGCGCGGGGGCTGCTGGTTGGCATCACGGCGTTCTTGCGGCGGCACGAAACCTGGTCGATTGTGCTTCCCGAACAAGAGCGCGGTGCCCTGCCGCCGCGCTGGCTCGAAAACTGGCCTGGCGATGGTATTATCGCTCGGATCGAGAACGAAGACATCGCCGAGGCCGTGATGCGACTGGGCGTGCCGGTGGTCGACGTCAGCGCCGCCCGTTTCGTGCCCTCGGTCCCCTGGGTGGAAACGGATGATAGCGCGATCGCGGAACTTGTTTTTGAGCATTTTTTCGCGCGCGGTTACCGGCATTTTGCGTACTGTGGTGAACAGCGTTTTCAATGGTCGCGCCTGCGTTGCGAGCGATTTCAGCAACTCGTCGAGCAAGCTGGTTACCTATGTGAGCTGTTTGCACCAACCTCCAATCAGCCTGCCACCCAAGGGGATGAATTGACCGCTTGGGTGCGAAAGCTGCCCAAGCCGATCGGCGTCATGGCCGCCTACGATATCCAAGGCCAGCAATTGCTGGACGCCTGTCGGGCGGCGCAACTCGCGGTGCCGGGCGATGTGGCCGTGGTCGGTGTCGATAACGATGAAATTCTCTGCGATCTGTGTTCCCCTCCGCTTTCGAGTGTCGCCCCCGATACGTTTCAAACCGGTTTGCTGGCCGCGCAACTGCTCCATCAAATGATGAACGGGGAGAGCGTGCCGCCGATTGGCCACTTCCTTAAACCGCTCCGCCTTGTCGTGCGGCAATCGAGCGACGGCATCGCCATTGCCGATCCGCACATCGCCAGTGCCATGCGGCTGATCCGCGAACACGCCTGCGACGGCATTCAGGTGAATGATCTTCTGTCGCAACTTCCTCTGTCGCGTCGAACGTTTGAAAGCCGCTTTCGCAAACTCGTCGGGCGATCGCCACACGAGGAAATCCTACGGGTGAAAATCGAGCAAATCCGCCGCCTGCTCGAAGAGAGCGATCTCCCGCTCTCCGCGATCGCCAAACGGACCGGCTTCGTGCATGACGAATACCTCAGCGTTGTCTTCAAACGGGTTATGGGTGTCCCTCCGTCGGAGTATCGTTTGCAGCGCAAGTAGCTCAATGCGTTAGCGGCTCGAACCACCCATAATAGCGGTTTTGTTCCTGGCAAAAACTAGATCCCGCACGCTCTAAAAAAGCGGTGACAGTTCGTTGTAAGTGTTTGTTTTCGAACAAGTTAGGCGATTTAAAGTCGGTGAATCACAAGGGGTGTCGCTCTAGTAATTTGCGCAAGTTTTCAGCACTGGCTGAATTCGCTGGAGGCTCCGCCTATCGAGGATAAGTTTGCTCGGAACCATCCCTCACTATAACTACGAGCGTGGATGTTATCAATATATATTTCAAAAATAGTGATGAAATGTCTTGCCCGCATCGTGAAACCGTCCCGCTCCCTTCTGGGTACATTTGGGGAGTTCGGCCAGTTTGCTAGTTCATAAGGAAGCGGTTATGCGTTGTCGTCGGCAGTGGTTCTCGGCAGGAATGTTGTTGTTGGTTTTGGCGTCCGCGGCGACGGCTTGGGGCGAGCGTCCAGCGGCTCCCAAACTGCTGCCGGAATCGACGCTGGCCTATGTCCGCATCGCCGATAGCAAGGTGTTGGTCGAGCGCTTCCAGCAAACGTCCATGGGACGGATCGGGCAAGACGATCAGGTTCGTCCTTTGATTGGTCAACTTTATAGCTCGGTCGGCGAACTCTTCGCCCAGATCGAGGATGAAGTCGGTCTGCCGTTGGATAAGATTCTGTCGCTCCCTCAAGGGGAAATCTGCCTGGCGGTTACCGCGCCGCCGGCGGGACAGCCAGCGCTGTTCTTCATCTTCGAGGCGGGCGACAACATGCCGGCCGTGCAAAAGTTGCTCGATAAGGGTACCGAACTGGCGATGAACAACGGGGCCACGAAGGAAACGGAAGTCGTCGGCGATGTGCAACTCATCACCTACACCATGCGTGGCGATGGCGACGACAAGATCACCTACTTTGAAAAGGACGGAGTGTTGGTCTTCGGCACGCACTTCGACCAGCTCCGTGAACTCCTCGACGCCTGGAACGGCAATCTCAAGGAAGATGTCAAAACGCTGGCGGACAATCGCAAATTTACCACCATCATGAATCGCAGCATGGGACCGAAGGATGATCCCCCGCAAATCACCTGGTTCGTCGATCCTGTCGCGCTCGCGAAAACGGCTGGTCGCGGTAACATCACCGCCCAAGCTGGTTTGGCGCTGTTGCCTGCGATTGGGTTGGATGGCCTGCAAGGGATTGGTGGCAGCATGACGATGGCGGCGGTCGACTTTGATTCCGTGATGCACGTACACATCCTGATCGATGAGCCGCGCACCGGCGTACTCGACGCCATCGCGATCAAGTCAGGCGACGTCACGCCGGAATCTTGGGTGCCGGTCGATGCTTCGACCTACGTAACGCTTAATTTCGATGTCGAAAAGAGCTACACCGCCATCGCGAAGGTCTACAACAGTTTCCGAGGCGAAGGCGCGCTCGAAATGGAGATCAAGAACAACATCAACGACCGGATCGAGCTCGATTTCCAGCAAGAAATCCTGGCGGCCGCCGCCGGACGCTTCACCTACATGACGTGGATCGAGAAGCCGGTGCGGCTGGATAGCAACTGCACGATGCTCGCCATGCAACTCAAAGACCCCAAGGACTTTCAAGAGACGCTCGACAAGCTCACCACCAAGTTTGCCGACAACCTGGAGAAGTCCGCCTACGGCACCACGCCATACTGGCTCATCAAAACGCCGCAGCGCCCGGATCGCCCAGCGGATAACGAAGCGCAGCCTGGTCGCGTGCAACTGGACCTGCGCGCGCCGCAACCGTGCTTCGCCATCTTGGGCGACTACATCGTGGTTACCGATCGACCCTCCTGCTTGGAGAAAGCGATCATCACCATGAGCGACAAATCGCTCTCGCTTGCCAATGACCTGGAGTTCAAACTCATCGCAGGCAAGATCAAGCGGCAGCCCGGCGGCGAGGCCCCTGGCATGATCAGCTTCAATCGTCCCGAGGAAGGGATGCGTTTTCTTTACGATCTGGCCCTCGCCGACAACACCAAGCAACTGCTGCAATCGCAGGCGGAATCGAACCCGTTTTTTAAGGGTGTCGATCAAGCGATGAAGGACAATCCGCTGCCGCCGTTTGCCGTGATCGCCAAGTATCTCGCCCCCGGCGGCGGCTTTATGATCAGCGATGAAACCGGTTTTCATTACGCCAGTTTTCAGTTGCGCAGGAAGTAGACGGACGCAACACGCTTGCCAGAGCGAACCAGGCCAATGCGCGCAAGCCCATTGGCCTGTTGTGTTTGGAGCAGCGTTCTCCGCAATGTTCTCCCAGGCGATGAACGAATTCCTTGGATCTGGCGTCCAAGCAGAAATCGATCGACCCAGACAAAGACCATGACGGAGTTTGCCAACATGTACAAATCAATCCTGTTCGCCGCGTTCTTGTTTCTCGGATTAGGTGGTTGGACGCAAGCCGCCGATGAACCGAAGGTGATCGCGGTTGGCGAATGGTCGAAGCCGGTGAAGGACGACCGAGGTTACGCCATTCGCGGACGACTCGTGCTGTGCGAAAAACCCAGTGGCGATAAGCTACGCGAGACGCCGCTCTATATCGAATTGCAAGACGCCAGCGAATTCATCGGAGGCGACCTGCGGCTGTATTGCGCCATGGGAAGGCACGACTTTCGCGCGGAGGCAAAAGAAGGTCTCGCTTGCGAACTGAAGGACGAAGCAGGTCGTGTTATCGAATCCCAGTCGTTCCCCTTTGGCGGCGGCGTTCCCAAGTCGCAGTGGATTTCGCTTCCCTCGGATAGCACGATCCGCCTGCGCGCGACGCCGTTTGGTATTCGCCGCGAAAACGCGATCACCCTCTGTCCCCATCTCGGCAGCCAATGGGTGATTGGCCAGGACGATGCCAAGGCGTACTTTCTCTCCGGCACGTTCACGATCTCGCCACCCAAAGATGCCGAAGAGTCAACTACCGAACACGTCTGGCGAGGCACTATCGATTTGCCCGCGATGAAGATCGTTAATCGTTAATGCCGCCGATGGCCTGCGAAACCATGCGGCGGCGAATAGGTGCAGGCAGAAGCCCTACATGTTAATTTCGTATCCCTTGCGGTTCTCGCGCGCCAGGAAGGCGTTCGCCTGGGCGTCGCCGATGATTTCGCGCTTGGTCGGATCCCACTTCAGTTCCCGTCCCAGTCGCATGGCAATGTTCGAGAGATGGCAGATCTCCAGCATGCGGTTGTGCGACCAGACGTCCGAGATTGGTTGCTTCCGCGCTTTCATGCCTTCGATGAAATTGGCGGTATGATTGGCGCTGACCTTGCCGCCGTACACCTTTTCGATGGCGTCTTCTGGTAGCGGCTTATCCTTGAGATCTTCGACAGGCTTGCCGGTGATCTTGCCGCGATTGACGAAGAAGCGACCTGCCGTTCCCTCGAATAGAATGCCGTTGTCGCCTTCGCTGGTGATGATCATCTCCACATCGTTGGGCATCGCGGCGCGAATGGTGAACTGGGTCGCCGCGTTGTATTGATCCGCGACGACTGGCCAACCATCCTTGTATTCCACCGGCAATTTGTAATCGACCGGCGTGATCTTGCTCGGACCCGTCTCGGCGGCACCCAGCGCCCAACAGGCGATATCGACGTGATGCGCGCCCCAATCGGTAAGTTTGCCGCCCGAGTATTCGTGCCAGTTGCGGAACGAGTAGTGGCAATTGCTAAAGAGCGGCACGCCGCCACCGTAGCCTTCGCGCAGTTGCGGCAGCGCGCGATAAGGAACTTTCGGCGCGGGGCCAAGCCAAAGTTCGTAATCGATTTGTTCGGGTACATCGACCGTCGGAATCACAGGCGAGCCTTCCATACGATCGATAGCGCACGTCACTTTCTTCACCGTGCCAATACGCCCCGCTTTGACGAGCGCAACCGCTTGCAGGAAACGCTGATCGCTTTCGGTGCGTTGCATCGTGCCAACTTGAAAGACGCGGCCTGTCTGCTTGACGATCTTCTCGATGAGCTTGCCTTCATCGATGGTCAACGTCAGCGGCTTTTCGCAATACACATCTTTGCCAGCGAGCATTGCTTCGACGGCGATCTTGGTGTGCCAGTGGTCGGGCGTGGCGATCATCACCGCGTCGATATCTTTGCGATCGAGAATCTTGCGGTAGTCTTTGTACGCGTCAGGCTTTTTCTTCTGCGATTTTTCGACTTTCGCGACGTTATCGCCAAGGACGTTGGCATCAACATCGGCGAGCGCAGCGAAGTCGGCGAAGGCGAACGACTTGCTCGTGATGGTCCAGCCTTGATTGCGCAAACCAATCGTGGCGAAGATTGGTCGCTCGTTGGGCGATTGATAGCCAAAGGCCCGATCGGCTGAGGGAATCAAAACGCTAGCGGCGCCGACGGCGGCAACGCCTTGCAAAAAGTGCCGACGCGATTTCTGGTGAGAGGTTGACATGGTTCGATATCCTATTGGCTGGGAAGAGATGGACGTGCGGAAAGGCGAGGGCGGTCAACGCCACCCCGCTCTACAATACCTTAACTTTTCAGGCGTATAAACTAGCCCGCCGGATATCTACCTTCGCCCACGCCATCGACTACAATCAGCGCTGGCGAACATTCAAACGCGAGCGACGGTGTTTGTTCGCCCTGCAGCGTCCCTTTCCAACTCCAGCCGGGGAAATCGATTTTGAACAAGCACTCTCCATCTGCCCCGTACTTTGTCGCCTTGGCAATCATCATGACGATGCTGGCGTCGTTCACGGACTCCGCATCTGCGGCGGATCGCGAACGGCACGTGATCGTCGTGAGCATCGATGGCTTCGCCTCGTACTTGCTCGACGATCCCAAAGCACCTGTTCCCACAATTCGTCAGCTTGCACGCGAGGGGTGTGTCGCCGAGGGGGGCATGAAAGTTTCCAATCCGTCGGTCACATGGCCTAATCATACCTCGATCATTACCGGCGTGCGCCCCGAGAAACATGGCGTGCTGGCTAATGGTGTGTTGGTGAGAGGAGCCGTGGGCTTGCCCGTGACGGTCGATCCCAAACGCCCGCAACAGGACTTGATTCGCGTGCCAACC
>JBGSHH010000937.1:0-17261 GCA_041752355.1 Pirellulaceae bacterium
CGATTCGTACCTTGCGGTATATCGACTGGATAATCGCGAAGTGGTGACGATCATTGAAGTTCTCAGTCCCACCAACAAAACGAGAGGTTCGTATGGTCATGAGTTGTTTCGCAAGAAGCGGCGTGACGTGATGGCATCCGCGACAAGTTGGGTGGAAATTGATCTGCTGCGTGCCGGCGACCGATTTGTTCCCAGCGAGATTTCAACCTTGAGCGACTATTTTGTGACCGTTTCGCGCGCTGGTCAGCGTTCGCGTCCCAAGGCTTGGCCCATCAAGCTTCCCCAGCAATTACCAGGTATCTCGATTCCGCTGGCCGAGAGCGATGGCGAGGTGATGCTCCGTTTGCAGGACGCAATCGACAAGGTTTACGACGAGTCGGCCTATGCGGCGGTGATTGATTATGCCAAGGCTCCGATCCCGGCGTTGTCGTCGCAGTATGCCGCTTGGGCGGATGAATTGTTGAAGGCGCAAGGGTTGCGATAGTTGTGCGAAGATTGCTGGAGGAGAATACATCCATGTCATCGCCGTTTCCGGGAATGGACCCCTATTTGGAACATCCAGCGCGTTGGCCCGGCGTCCATAATGCGCTGATCGCCAAAATGGCATCGCAACTTAATGCGCTGCTTGATCCACGTTATGCCGTGTTGCAGCAGGAACGGGTTTACATCACGGAACCTGAGGATCCCGGCCGGCGGAGCATGGTGCCCGACCTGCATCTAGTCGAAGCGCATAGGCAGGGCGCGCCACGCATCAAGGTGGGAGAAGAGTCCTTGCTGGCCGTCGCGCAGCCTGTGGACGTGGAACTTACGGAACTGGAGATCCACGATGCCTACTTGGAAATCATCGACAGCGAAGATCATCACGTGGTGACCGCCATCGAGATTCTCAGTCCCACGAACAAGTTGCCAGGCGCGCGAGGCAGGGAAGAGTTTCTCCGTAAGCGAAAGCAAATCATGTCGTCCCGTACGCACTGGGTCGAGATTGATCTGTTGCGCGAGGGCGAGCGATTCACGCCTGTCGGTTTCGCGGCCGATTTTGATTATTCGGTCCAGGTGTCCCGCGCCAGTGATCGGAGTCGATACCGCATTTGGCCGATTCGACTTCCGCAACAATTACCGAACATCAGTATTCCACTCGCCGATCAAGCGGAACAGGCTTTCGATCTACAACAGTTATTTACGGCGGTTTACGACGAAGCGCCATATCGAAGAATCATTGACTACACCCGCGATCCGATTCCCGGCCTCTCGCCGCAGTATGCCGCTTGGGCGGATGAATTGTTGAAGGCGCAAGGGTTGCGATAGTTGTGGGAGCCGAATTGCTTCGCCCATCCCTGGCGGGTTTTCGGACTTCGGATTTTCGCGATCCGCATTTGCGATCGACGACCAATACCACCCTGCATGTTCACAATATTCGCTTAATTTCAAGTTCGTTTGTGCGACCGAGTGAGCAGGTCGAACTGCGGTTGATTTACCGAACCCCCTTCGATCGCGACCCCTGCCGATTTGTCGTCCAATACCGTAGAATCTAGCCTCTCACCTCTTCCGTCCCCGCCTTATCGAGATCTCCGACATGCCCGGTATCTATGACGAGTTGGAAACCATCTACGCGAAGCAAGGGGTGGATAGCGCCCTCGATCGATTAATCGCCGAACTCAGGGCGAAGGAGAGCTATCACGAATTATTCGAAGCGCTCAAGATGAAGGTGCGCCGGGGACTTGGCCTGCCGATGCTTTATAGCGAAACCGGCGACGAGTTGACCAACGAAAAGCGGACGCAGCTCGAAGAAGGCTTGATCGCCGCTTGCCGCGAGATTGGCACCCAGTTGCTCAAATCAGGCAAGCTCCGCGAAGGTTGGATTTATCTGCGTCCAGTGGGCGATCGCGCGGAAGCAGCCAAATTGATTGGCGAGATTGCCGTCGATGAGGATAACGTCGAGGAGTTGATCGAAGTCTTGTTGCGTGAAGGGGTCGATCCCGCGCGGGGCTTTGAACTGGTGTTGAATCAGTATGGCACCTGCAACGCCATCACCACCTTCGATTCGGAAATGCCGCGACATTCCAAGGCCGATCAGCGCGCGGCAGCGAGTTTGCTGGTGCGACGCGTGCACGCCGATCTGATCGCCAATGTCCGCGCCGACATCGCCCGTCAGCAAACAGGCCATCCCACCGAAAGCATGCTGGCCGGACTTGTGTCCGATCGCGATTGGCTGTTTCTGGATAACTCCTATCACATCGATACGACCCATCTGGCTTCGACGGTGCGCGCCGCGCGGTTGATTGAGAATCCCGATGAGTTGCGACTCGCGCTCGATCTGACGGCGTATGGCCAGCGGCTGTCCAGTCAGTTTCAGTATCCTGGCGATGAGCCGTTTGTGGATCAGTACACCGCCGGCGCGCTCTGGTTCCAGGCGTTGCTGGGAGAGAACGTCGATGCCGCGCTGGAGTACTTTCGGCAAAAGGCGGAAGCGAGCGAAATAAAATACGATGGCACGCTGCCAGCGGAGGTATACGTCGAGTTGTTATCGCGATTGGAACGCTACGACGACGCCATTGCCGCCTCCATTAAGCTGCTGCCGGCCAATGCGCAGCGAATGGGGATTTGCCCTTCGCTATTGGAGTTGGCCGAGCATTCGGGGCACTATAACAAAGTCTTGCAGCACACCCGCGAGCAACAAGATTTGCTCGCCTTCACCGCCGCGCTCGTGAAAGCGAAAAAGAACGCGGTGTAGTCCACGCTGCATCTCGCCGCCGCACGTCTCGTCAAGCATAATAGCATCTGGAATTGTCCCAGTGCACCCAATGCCTCTTCGAGATCTACCATGCGACGATTGCTGTTGTTAACGCTGGCTTGCTGCTTGCTATCCGCGCCGTTGCAGGCAGGCGAGCAGGGCGTGAGGACGCAAGTGGCGCTGTCCACTATTCGCTTGAGTAATCCTAAATCTTCCGCAACCGGTTTTCTCGTCGCGCGCCCTGACGTCGCACAGCATCCCGATCAACCGCTGGCGCTAGTCACTTCGGCGCATGTCTTCGAACGCGCGGAAGGAGATGAGATGGTGCTCACGCTCCGCAAGCCGGAGGGGGAGCATGAATACAGCAAGGTGCCGATGCCGCTGAAGATTCGCGATCGTGGTCAACCGTTGTGGAAAAAGCATCCCAAGCTCGACGTGGCGGTCATCCCGCTGACTTCTCCGGGCAATGTCGAACTTGCCAAACTCTCGATCGATTTGCTGGCCACCAGCGATAATCTGGCGGAGATCGAGCCAGGTGATTTCGTCCGCTCCTTTGGCTTTCCGCATACTCCGTTGTTCGATCCCACGGTCGCCGCGTTTCCCACCGTGCGTCTAGGTTGCCTCGCGAGCTATCCTATTAAGCCTTCCGACAAGCAACCATCATTCCTCATCGACTGCAACACCTTCGAAGGGGACAGCGGCGGACCCGTGATTTGGCAAGCCGAAGGTAAAGAGCCCAAACTCATCGGTCTGATCCAAGGGCAGCATTTCATCAACTTGCGCTATGACTTTCCCTATCAAAGCGGCGAGATTCGCAAGCAACTCGGCCTGGCGATCGTGATGCCTTCGACAGCGATTTTGGAGACGATCGCGCTGTTGGCCAAGGAATAGGTACCAAGAAAAAAAGAACGGCCTGCCTGCAACTTTCGTCACAGGCAGGCCGTTTTGGCGTGTCTATACCGTTCTCAGCATAGATTCGTTTCGACTAGCGAAGCGAACCGGTGCTGGCGTGAACGACACGGCGTTGGCTTGGGACGAAGGCCGAAGGATCAACCACCGGTGCTGGAGGCATCGGAGGAGCATCGCCACCGTCCATCATGACTGGGGCCATCTTGCCACCGGCTTCGCAACCGCAGCTAGGAGCGGCATTGCAGCAGGTCTTTGGCTTGCAGCAACGCTTGTTGCAAGCGAAGATGCGGTCCAACAGCGAAGGACCACAGCACTTCGACTTGCAGCAGCTGCTCTTGGCTTCGCAGCCACAAGCAGGTTCGGCACCGCAAGCTGGTTCAGCACCGCAAGTGGCTTCCACAACGCCGCAGGTCGGTTCAGCGGCCTTGGCGCAGCTGTCGCAAGCAGAAGCGCACTTCGGCTTGCAGCAGCGGTGGAAGTTAAACAACGGTTGACGGCAGCATTTTGGCTTGCTGCAACCGCAATCGCTCTTGGCTTCGCAGCCGCAAGCGGGTTCGGCACCGCAAGTTGGATCTACCGCACCGCAGGTGGGCTCAGCAGCCGCACAGCAACCTGGGTCTTTTGCCGCTTCGCAGCAGCTTTTCTTTGTGCAACCCGATTCGCAGCAGCCGCCGCCACCGACGCCCAACATGCGATCGAGCAACTCAAAGCCAAAGCTCTGGCTACAGAGGCTCAAGCCCAACATCAAAGTTCCAAGAATAATATTCCATTTCATCGAGCCACGTCTCCTTGTCCTAGGACTATCTAACTGGCGCTTCCCGGTCCGGCCAAATACGGGTTGGTTGAACGACACGCGAATGTTTGAGTCCTCGCTGTCGTTCCTGGCTTCTGGGAGCGATTCTTCGCCAAAAGAATCGCCAACTGTTCGTACAGTATTTTTGGTAGGCCGAGTGCGGGAAGGTGGGCCGTAACCCGCATTTTCGCGGAGGGTTGCGCCAGAACCGGTCGAGCCATTCCATAGCCCGAAGTAAGACCGATCCGGTCGCCATTCAACATGCCAGAGCTTTAGTTCGTAAAGCTGACAGCACGTTGCTTGACACCCATCGTATCGGCCTAGCTAATCAAACGCCTTGAGGAAGCGGAAGCAATTTTCAGCAAGTGGTTTACGTCAACTGTTACGTAGACTTTAACGCGCCTGGAAGCCGCGTAAACCTTAACGCGCAAGACACTCCGACTGGGCGAGAATTGACGTGTGCTAGCGGCCGATATCACAACCCAGTCGTCAAAGCTTGACTGTCCGGCAAGGTCGAGCAGGGTGGGGTTGTAGCGACTGTTGCGGGCGAGCGCCGCGGAGCCACGCCTGGCGCACTACCTCAATAGTGGAGCGGGATCGGCAAAGTCGCGTTATACTGACTTTCTCCAGCCGTAACTCTAGCCCCAATCCAGCATCTGCACGCTTGCTTTGGTTCTTGGAAGTCCACTCGATGAACGTTGCTCCTTACGAACTCGTCGATTTCGCCAACATCCCCGGCGTACCATGCCCGTGCGGCTCGGCGCGACGCGCGTTTGCCGATGTGGCCGACTATCCCGGCACGATTCACGTCACTCAAATCAGCACGGATGCCCGCACGCATTACCACCAGAGGCTGACGGAGACTTATTACTTCCTGGAGTGCGGCCCGGACGCGAAAATGCAGCTCAACGACGAATTGGTGCCAGTTCATCCGGGCATGTGCATTCTGATTCGCCCTGGCACGCGGCATCGGGCAGTTGGACAAATGAAAGTCCTGATTGTCTGTCTCCCCAAGTTTGACCCCCACGACGAATGGTTTGATTAACAAAACGTCATCTAGCGAACTTTCGCCCTGAATGATGCGTAACAGTAGGGTGTTTTGCAGCGACTTTCTGGATCGCGCCGGCAAAACTGCTTGCCCGTAGCCCCCTGTCGGCGTATCTTGGGGGTTAGTTTCTCCCGCCTGATTTGCCCTTCCCTCCACCCTCTGGCAAGAGTTAACGCATGAATCTCACAATCTCCCGCGCTATCTGGCTGATTCGCGGCCAAAGTGTGGCTGTCGCGCTATGGATTAGCCTGTTTTCTCTCACCGCCTGCGCTGCCGATCCGTTGGATTGGACCTATTGGCGGGGACCGGAACAAAACGGCATCTCGCGTGAGACCGGTCTGATCGACGACTGGAATCCAAATGGCGGCGAGGGGAGCAATGTCCTTTGGAAGCGCGAAGACCTCGGTGGGCGCAGCACGCCGATCATCATGAACGGCAAGCTCTACACCATTGTTGGCGAAGAAAATCCTAACGGCCCCGCTGGCCTGCACACCATCTTGCAAGAAAAAGTGGTCTGCATCGATGCCGCGACGGGAGATACCAAGTGGGAGTCCAAGCACAACGTTTGGAATTCTGATGTACCCGACACGCGCGTCGGTTGGTCGAGCGTCGTGGGTGATCCCGCCACGGGCAATGTCTACGCTTTGGGTGTCAATGGCATCTTTCAATGCTTAAACGGCGAGACCGGCAAGCTCGTGTGGGAAGTCCCGTTGCACGAACGCTTGGGCATGCTCACCACGTACGGCGGACGGACCAATTTCCCGCTGGTATTTGAAGACCTTGTCATTATCAGTGGCGTGGTGATCGGTTGGGGCGAACAAGCCAAGCCGACCTATCGCATGCTCGGCATGAACAAGCTCACAGGTGAAATCGTCTGGTACAACGGCACCCGCCCGCTGCCAGAAGACACCACGTATAGCTCGCCTGTCATCGGCACTTTTAATGGCCAAAAGGCGTTGGTGGTGGGTGGAGGTGATGGCACGCTTTGGGCGTTTCAACCGCGCACCGGCAAAGCGATTTGGCAATACGATCTTTCCAAACGGGGCCTTAATACCACGCCGGTGGTCGACGGTTCGACCGTGTACATGGGGCACAGTGAAGAGAACTTGCTGGGTGCATCGATGGGCGCGCTGGTCGCCGTTGATGGCAGCAAGACCGGCGACATAACCAAGACGGGCGAATTGTGGCGGATCGACGAACTGGGTATCGGTAAAAGCTCGCCGATTTTGCTCGATGGTCGCATCTACGCCTTCGACGATACCGCCAAACTGCAAGTCGTCGATGCCAAGACCGGTGAACCCATCGGCCGCAAAATTGGCTTAGGTACCATCATGCGGGCGAGTCCCGTTTATGCCGATGGCAAAATCTACGCGCTCGAAGGCAACGGCCGTTGGTACATCTTGCGTCCCGACGACAAGGCAGGGGTGAAGATCGATAAAAAAGGTCGCTTGCCGACCGGTGTGGAGTTCAACGCTTCGCCTGCGATTTCGCACGGCAAGGTTTATTTTCAGTCGTCGCAATGCCTCTACTGTCTAGGCGACAAGAGCAAGGAACCGGCCGCGGCGGCGATTCCTCCGTCCCAGGACGAAGCACCCGTCGCTGAAGATCAAACGCCTGCCTGGGTGCAGGTCGTGCCGTGCGAGCTGTTGATGAAATCGGGCGAGAAGCAGAAATTCACCGCCAAACTGTACAACGCTCATGGCCAGTTTTTGAAAGACGCGGACGCTAAGTTCGAGTTGCAAGGCGCAGGCGAAGTTTCCGAAGCTGGCGAGTTCACGGCGCCGGCTGACGGCAAACATCAAGCGACGTATCTGCTCGCTAAAGTCGGCGACATTACCGGCAAAGCCCGCATTCGCACGGTGCCACCGCTGCCGTGGGCGTGGGATTTTGAAGGGGCGAAGGATCTGCCGACGACCTGGGTGGGCATGCGTTACCGCCATGTGATTCGCAAAGTTGGCGATAACACCGTTGCGGTAAAGGTCACGACGATTCCTAAAGGCACCCGCAGTCGTGGTTGGTTGGGACAAAGCGATCTGTCGAATTACACCATCCAAGCCGACGTGATGGGGGCCAAGGCAACGAACGAAACAGGCATCACCAAGATGCCGGATATCGGCCTCTCCGCTCAGGGCTACACGCTCGACATGCGCGGCGATTATCAAGAATTGCAAATCCGCTTGTGGGACGCCCAACTCGATCGCCTCTCTAAGACCATTCCCTTTAAGTGGGAAGCGAACAAGTGGTACACGATGAAGTTTCAGGCCACCAACGAAGGTAACCGTGCTACGCTGCGAGGCAAAGTGTGGCCCAAAGGCGAACCGGAACCAGAGAAGTGGACCATTGAAGTCACCGACGACTATCCCACGTTGGCCGCCGCGCCAGGGTTGTTTGGAAACGCGGGCAACGCCGAGATCATGCTCGACAACGTGCAGGTTTATCCCAACAAGTAAATTGAGACTTGCCGCTGCCAAGACATTGTTCGCTTTGCGAACGTTACGCAGTCAGATCGTTGCTTGAACCTCCAGCAGCACCAGAAGCACGTTTCGTTCGCGGAGCGAACAACGACTAGGATTCAACAAAACATCAAACCATCCGATGGAGCCATCGTTATGAAGCGCGTGAACCTTTCCTCATTCGCCTGGGCGACGTTACTCGGCCTGGCAGTTATGCCGTGGCTAGTCGGTTGCCAACCCCCTGGGGCGACTCCCAAGCGTTCCTCGACGACCAGCGGCGGCAAAGCCGTGCCTAAGGTTCAGGAGGAACCCAAGACCGACCTGCCAAAGGTTGACGAGCCTAAGCCTGAGGAGCCGAAGCCGGAAGAGAAGCAACCTGACGCGCCTGCCGACGAGAAAGCTCCGGCCGCGGACAACACCGTTGCCAAGAATATTCCGGCCATTGATAAAGCGGCTAATGCGCCCGTTAAACCCGGCGACTGGAATCAATGGGGCGGAACGTCCTATCGTAATAACACCCCCATCGCCAAGAACATTCCTACGGAGTGGGATCCAGGCAGTTTCGATCGCAAGACCGGCGAATGGAAAGCGGACGGCGAGAATATCAAGTGGGTCGCGCCGGTCGGTAGCCAAACCTATGGCAATCCCGTGGTTGCCAGCGGTCATGTCTTCGTCGGTACCAATAACAACGGCAACTACATCAAACGCTATCCCGCCACGCCGCCCGACAATATCGATCTCGGCGTGCTGCTCTGCTTCGACGAAAAGACAGGGAAGTTTCTCTGGCAGCATTCGTGCGAAAAGCTCGATAGTGGTCGTGTCCACGATTGGCCACAGCAAGGCATTTGCGCCGCGCCCTATGTCGAAGGCGATCGCGCCTGGGTCGTCACCAGCCGCGGCGAACTGGTCTGCCTCGATGTTCAAGGCTTTTATGACGACGAGGACGACGGCGATCAAAATATCCCGGCCAATCTCTTCAACATGATGAGGGCCGAGGATCCGACGATGGACGAAGTCGCCCCGGCGATTGCCGCACTCGACGAAGGCAAACTCAATGACGTGCTCCGCGCCAACTTTACCAAGTTCCTCGGCAAGTTGCCCGAAGGGGATGTCGCGGTCAAGGTCGTGGAAGCCGGCAAGAAGTGGACCTTCACCGCCAAGATCGATGGTGGCGATCGCGAGATCACGCTCTTCACGCGCGGTCCCAAGTTGTTCGCGACCAAGACTCTGACAGTCAACGACAAGGACGAATCGGATGTGATTTGGACGTACAACATGATGAAGGAACTGGGCTCCTCACAACACAACATGTGCAGCACGTCGATCACTTGCCTGGGCGATATCCTGTTCGTTTGCACCGGCAACGGCGTAGACGAATCGCACGTGAACATTCCGGCGCCTGGCGCACCCAGCTTCTTCGCGATCGATAAGAACACCAAAGAAGTTTATTGGACCGACAACACCCCCGGCGGCAACATCATTCACGGTCAATGGAGCAGCCCTGCAGTGGCCACGCTCGGTGGTGTGCCGCAGGTGATCTATGGCGGTGGCGATGGTTGGCTTTACAGCTTCAAGGCCGACAAAGGCAAGGATGGCAAGGCGGAAATGCTGTGGAAGTTCGATCTCAATCCCAAGGAAGCCGCCTGGGTGCTAGGTGGTCGTGGCACGCGCAATGAACCGATCGGCACGCCGGTGGTTTATGATGGTTTGGTTTACATCGCCGTGGGACAAGATCCCGAGCACGGCGAAGGCATTGGCCATATCTATTGCATCGATCCCACCAAGCGTGGCGATATCAGCGAAGTATTGGCGGTGAAGCGCGACAATCCCAAAGAGATCGTGCCGCCGCGACGATTGGTCGGCGTGATTGCCGAGGATGGCGAAGTTACCATTCCCAATCCCAACAATGGCTGCATCTGGCATTTCAGCGAGGAAGATCGCAATGGCGATGGCCAGATCGACTTCGAAGAGCAAATGCATCGCACCATCGGCACGGTCGCCATCCAAGACGACCTGCTTTTCATCGCCGACTTTAGCGGTTTGTTTCAGTGCTTCAACGCCAAGACCGGCAAAGTGAACTGGGTTTACGACATGCTGGCCGCCAGTTGGGGTTCGCCGCTGATCGTCGATGGCCACGTCTACATGGGCGATGAGGATGGCGACATCGTGATCTTCGAATGCAAGGCGGAACAACACGAGCCGATCGCGGAGATCAACATGGGCAATTCGATTTACAGCAGCCCGATGGTCGCCAACGGTGTGTTGTTCATCGCCAACAAGACCCACATCTTCGCCATCCAAAAGCCCGGCACCGACGTCGCCGCCAAGCAGGAGTGAGTTTAGTGGGGTAGGCTTCCAGCCTGCCGATTAACAAGAGACGACATCGCGTCGCACAATCGCCATGATTTCTGCCGATTGTGCGACGCATCATCTCGTCACAACGTTCTTGGCATTCATTTTTTATCCCTTCGCCACGCCACCACCGACTCGACCTCGCTAGGCTCGCGAGACCCATTTAATCCTATGCCTAAACGCGTTCTGGCGGTCGGAAACTGTGGCTTTGACAATAGCGCACTGCGCGCACTATTCGCGCGCCAATTCCAGGCGGAAACAGTGACCGCCGATTCGGCCGCGGAAGCACTCCGCGAAGCCCACGCCTCGACCTACGACTTGATTCTGGTCAATCGTCTGCTCGACGCCGATGGGAGCGAGGGACTGGCAATCATCCGCCAACTCAAGGCAGACGCCACCACGCAGGCGATGCCGGTGATGCTCATCACCAACTTCGCCGATCAACAGGCGCTCGCCGTGGCCGAAGGCGCCGCACCAGGCTTCGGCAAAAGGTCGCTGCACGAACCCGAGACGAAAGCCTTGCTGGCGAAGTATCTGGCGGAGTGAGTCGCACGCGGATGCCCGAATCCGCCCCACCGCTCGATCCGCCGCAGCCACGTCTGGGGATCATTCATCTCATGGCCTGGACGCTAGGGAGCGCGCTGATTTTGGCGTTGCAGCGAGCGCTCGATCAAAAAAACGGCGCAGCGTTCGCGAACATGCAATTCGCCTATCATGCCGTCGCCGCGCTGAGTGCATTCGCGCGCGGAGCGGCACTGGGTGGTTTGCTGTTGTGGGTGAAGCGCAAGTTGCTAGGTGGCGCGCCGTTTCCCGTCGCACCAGGGCATTGGTTATTGTTGATCGGGGGCGTATTGGCCGCTATCGAAGCGCTGGGCTATGGAATCATGGTCACCGTGCAACGCTGGCAAGAACGAGATTTTCTCAATCTTAACGCCTATTTGACGCTGCAATGGATCGTCTATCTGATGGGCACGGTCTTGCTGCTGCTCGCTTATTACTTTAGTCGTCACACGCATTGGCGCGTCGTCTTCGGAGGCATGGCGGGAATGGAGTTCTTACTTTTGGGTCTGGCGGTGGTGGCGCTAATTCAAGTCGCGACGAGTCGTTTCGGCTGGGGAGGAATCTGGCTCTTTTACCTGGGACGCATTCTGATCACCCTCAATGGCTTGCTGGCGATTGTCGGGGTGATTGGCGATGGGATATCGCGCACACGGCGCGATTGGCTGCATTGGACCGGTCTGGCAACATGCCTATCATCGGTCGTACTCACCTGGCTTTGGGCACTGCTGTCGCACTTGGCTATGCCACGCTAAACATCGCGCGGAGCTCCCCTGCTAGCACTCGCTCAAAACTTTTTTCAGCACTCCACACAAAAGCGATATTGACCCTTTTTCGACAATGGCATATCTTCCCGCCCATCGACAGGGACATGTCGAGTTCGCGAGTCAGATGGAAGCTGCTCATGCTCGCTTCTGGTCTTTCCTCGGACCTGGTCACGTCCTTGCTCGACGCACACGAAGGCGCGATGAGCCTGCACCTGGAGCACGTTCGGAAGACGTGTCTCTGCGGGCCAAGGTTAGTTTAAGGTTGCATGGAGGCGACCAGCGACGCCGCAGCGCATAGAGAGTGTCTTTGACAATTTGATGCAGCAACGCGGCACAAGGATGTGTCGCGTCGAGCGTCCAATCGCTCCCGGATCCGCGCCTAAGTCCTTTGCCCCCCTGGGACCAATCGCATCCGGGGGCATTTTTTTTGCGCTGTCCGCGAAATTGCCGGGCAAATCGCGCTACCCAGGGTGAGTCGTGCTCGATTTCCACGCGTGCGCTTCCTGATAAAATGTCATGTGGAATGTTCCAGTGACATTTTTTGACTCGATTCAGAAAGCCCCTGCCATGAGCGATTCGCCGCATAGTGGTTGCGTCTCGGATGTCGATCACGATCGTAATCTGCCGGAAGTCGATTTGCTCGCGCCGCTGACGCTGCGAGGCGTGACGCTGCGCAATCGCATTGTGGTCTCGCCGATGTGTCAGTACTGTGCCCAAGATGGCATGCCGGACGATTGGCACCTGGTGCATCTGGGAAGTCGTGCCGTCGGCGGCGCAGGACTCGTCTTTACCGAAGCGACCGCGGTGACGCCTCAGGGGCGGATCACGCTGGGTGACACGGGAATCTGGAACGACGAGCAGGCTGCGTTCTTTGGGCGGATCGCCGACTTCATCCATCGCATGGGCGCCGTGGCAGGCATTCAACTGGCGCATGCCGGACGCAAAGCGAGTTGCCAATTGCCCTGGCTAGGAGGCGCGAGTTTGAAGAGCAGCGCCGAAGGTGCCTGGCAAACGGTCGCCCCCAGTGCCATCCCTTTTGCCGAGGATGATCCGGCGCCACAGGCGTTAAGCGAAAGTGAAATCGCCGACATCCAGCAAGCGTTTGTCACCGCGACGAAGCGGGCGGTTGCGGTTGGCTATCGCGTGATCGAATTGCATGCCGCGCATGGTTACTTGATGCACGAGTTCCTTTCGCCCCTGTCGAATCAACGCACCGATCGTTACGGCGGCAGTTTGGAGAACCGCCTGCGCATTGTGCTGGAAACGGCGCAAGCGATGCGCGCCGCGCTGCCGAGCGAGGCCGTGTTGATGGTGCGCATCTCCGCGACCGATTGGGTCGATGGGGGTTGGGACTTGGAGCAATCGATTAAACTGGCCCAAGCGCTCGCGCCGCTGGGCGTGGATCTGATGGATATCTCCAGTGGCGGTATGGTTCCCAAAGCGACGATTCCGGTCGGTAAGAATTATCAAGTTCCCTTCGCGGCTGCCATTCGCCAACAGGCTGGCATCCTGACCGGCGCCGTTGGTCTGATCACCGAAGCCGAGCAAGCCAATGAGATCGTCACTTCCGGCGCGGCCGATTTGGTCTTCATCGCTAGAGAAATGCTGCGCGAACCTTACTGGGCACTCAAAGCCGAAGCTGCCTTGCAGGAAGAACCCACTTGGCCCACGCAGTATGGTTACGCGGTGCATCGGCGGAAGCGGTGAGAGCACACAAACTTGCCGTCCAAGCCGCGCGCAGGTATGGTTAAACCTAGGTAGCCAACACCGCGCTGTCGACAAGGAATCCTTATCATGTCCACCACTTTTAACACCGCGACGCTGGCCGACTTAGCGCGTGTCTCCGGCAAGGCGGAACTGATCGCCGGGAGGATCGTGGAATTTATGCCAAGCGGTAAGCTTCACGCGCGCATCAGCAAACGCTTATTGTTGCTGTTGGAGAGTCACGTCACCAAGCTTGGGATTGGCGAGGCCTTTGGCGACAACCTGGGCTATGCCTTGCCTACGCCACTGCCCAGCGGGCGACAATCGTTCTGCCCCGATGTTTCCTACTACGATGGTCCCGAGCAAGACAATCCCCTGGGATTTGTCACCGGTCCGCCGACGCTGGCCATCGAGGTGCGCAGCCAATTCGACAATGGCCGTTCCGCCGAAGCGAGTCTGGCCGAGAAGCGTGAGGACTATTTTGAGGCGGGGACGAGGGTGGTGTGGGACGTCGATTCCGAAGCCAAGACGATCGCCGTGTATCGCGCGACTTCGCCCGAAGTGCCGCAAGTATTCGCCGTGGGGGACGAAGCGGATGCAGAGCCTGCGGTTAGTGGCTGGAGAATTAGCGTCGCGGAGTTGTTTGCGGAGAAGTGACATGGCGATGTCACCGTCTTTCAAGAAAGCAATCCAATGGACTATGCACATCTGATTACGATCGAATCAGATAAACGTAGCGGCCAACCGTGTATTCGGGGCTTGCGCATGACGGTGCAGGATGTGCTTGAATATCTGGCCTCTGGTATGACCCATGCGGAAATCTGGCACGATTTTCCCGATCTTACCAAGGAAGATATCCGTGCTTGCTTATGGTTCTCTACACCGAGGTAAATCTTATGTCTGCTTGCCATTTCCTTTTGGTGGGGACCATCGTCCTGTGGTCTACGTGGGCGATTGCCGAGGAACCCAAGTTGCCATCTTCGGCCGGGGAGTTCGCGCAGTTGACCGCGAAGCTGGAATCTACGAACTATCAAGAATTCAACACTGCGTATCGAGCGCTATCAAGCATCGCCCGTAGCCCGTCATCGCCTTTAGCGAAGACTGCTGATTCGACGCTCAAAGAATTTGATACGAAAGCAAGCGAATGGCTACTTACAGTGGGCAACGATGCGCAAGATTTGCGGACGGGCTATACGGTCCTGGTTTGCTTTGATCGCAAGATGCCAGTCGAATCGATGCGTTATGTTTTTCGCGCTCCCTACAGGTCGGCCTACGCAGAGGGGAAAGAATTCAACGACGAGCATTTATCGGTGTTACTGCAACTGCCAGTTGTATCTCTAGAAATGTCGGATACCAGCGTCACCGGTAAATCGCTTGTAGATTGCGAGATGCCGGAGCTTGAACTCTTGCGCATTCAGAACTCGCCCCTTACATCCGACAATCTGCGAAAGTGTCGTTATCCGAAACTCATCATTCTGGATGTGAGTGGAACCAAGGTAACGAATAACCTACTCAGAGACGAACAGTTTTGGAGCCTCGAATCGCTCCAAATCTACAACACACGCATTGACGAACGTGGCCTAATATCGCTTATGCACTTTCGCGACCTAGTAAGCCTCAAGGTCGATTGCAAATCGTTGACGGCACCGATCTTGACCATCCTATCCAAGAACGAAAAGTTCCGGTCGCTTCGCGTTTACAATTGCCTTAAGGACGAAGTGGATCTGGTACGAGAATTCGCTGCGAACACGCCGCGCTGCGAAGTGAATCTAATGTTCAAAGAGCTAAAGCCGAAGTGACGCTTTCCTGCTACTTCCCCTTGCCTTTCTTCGCGCTCTTCGTCTCCACGACGTTCCCCTTACTCCGCTGCCCGCTCGCGATATCGATGGTGTCGTGCGTCATGGCGGGGAGGACGAAGATCTTGCCGTCGCCCATGCGGCCGGTACGCGCGACTTCGACCACCTTGCGCATCGTTTCTTCATAGCGCGCGTCATCGACCCAAAGCGTGATTTCGACCTTCGGCAAGAAGGCGAGTGAGTATTCGCTATCGCCGTATTGATCGAGATAGCTCTTCTGCCGGCCGTAGCCTTTGACCTCGCGAACGTTCAAGGCTTCGATGGGAGCTCGCTTCAAAGCTTCGAGCACCTTCTCGGCCAAGAACGGTTTGACGACCGCGATGATCTGTTTCATGGGGAACTAACTGAAGAAGTTTTCCCCAAACAGATTCACTTCCGGCCCACTCTCCACTTCGATATCGCCATTGACCTTGGTGCAGCAGGCCAGTCGCATCGTGTCTTCGTGACCGACATAGGCCAGGCAGGGAATGGGATCCGGCGGGACAGCGATCGGCGTCTTGAACTTCACCCATTCGCGCTTCGTCAGGGCGTTGGTGTTTTCCATCCCTTTGGTCACCAACACGCGACAGGTGCCGCAGAGACCCAGGCCTTTGCAGTTCATGAACTTGTTGATGTCTGCGCCATAGCCATTAACCCCCTGGTTCAAGTTAATGCCAGCCTCGATGGCGGCATTGCGCAGGTTGGCTCCCTCGGGAACCTCGATTTCCTTCTTCTCTTTAACGAATTTGACAATCGGCATACCAGAACCCGCGTTTGCAAAGGTAATCTCGAAACCGTATTCGGCGGTGGTCAAACCAACCAGAATAGCTTTCTACACACCCAAAATCTACCGCACACTTCCGCCAGCGCGTAGGGGCAAATCCCGCCATCCTGTTGTAACGGCCCCCCATTCGCTGCCGCAAGCGACTTTTCCTACCACCCACTACAGACCAACCGCATCTCGAACCGACATTTAACCCCAAGGCGAGCGTGCTCTGGGCAACAATTCCCGGCCTGACCGTCGCGCTGCTTTACCCAGACCGCATTTTCTGCCACGATGTTGGTGTAGATTCATCACCGCGCGGCCTCTCCTTGGCTCAGGATCTTTTGGCATGGCACAGCACACCAAGTACCAGCAAAACATCATCAAGAATTTCTATAAGAACCGCGACAACATTTCGTTGCAACGTCTGCAGGAACTGGTCACGGAACTTTACCTGGCCGAAGGCAAAAAGCGGGACAAATACTGGAAAGACATCGCGGGCCACCTGGAAAAGCTCGGCGTCAAAAAGGAATCCATCGACCACCTCGTCGCCCAGGACAAGCCCGAAGCGGTTCTCGGCGTCGTGGAATCGTTTCTGAAGGACTAACGAGGTTTGCAATCAGCCTGCCTTGACTTCGCGTGCCTTCCTGCCACAGACGGGTGGCACGCTATCGATTTGAACGAGGTCGTCGGCCCTGTTCTTTGTTGGTTCAGCTTCTCGGCAACGGCAGTCTGAGTCTTTCTGAGCTTGTGCCGGTCCATGTTTCTTTCGGGGGGTGTGGTACGTGACCTCGTTGGGCCATGTCGGCAACTGAATCGGCAACTGAATCCTGGCCATGCATGATGCCCAACTCAATCCCTACGAATCGCCTCAATCGAATGACGCGAGTCATGTCGGCCTTCGCCGATACCTACGCTATGCGATGATCGTCCTCACGTTGCTCTACATGCTGAGCATTGTCGCCATGGTCGGCATCGTCTTCGTTGCCGAAATGCGCAGCGGCAAATTTGAGGAGCTTCCCGGTGGTCGCGTGCGACATGTCGAAACAGGTCAAATACAACCGCGCAATCACCGCCTCGCCGCCGTCGCCACGACGTCCCTTTGGGGCGGATTGTGTTGCCCCACCGTTCCCTACGCGCTGCTCATGGCGGCGCTTAGCGGACTTTTGCTGATCACAAAAAAGAAGCGATAGTTGTCGAAGTCCTCATCGAAGCGGCGAGCGGGATAGCCACGCGTCGCAATGCGTCGAACCCAGTCGCGATTGAGCGCCCGGTTTTGTGACAGTCGCCGCGAGAATTTTGGGGATCCGCGCTGCGATAGCGTGCCGACTAACGATGTCCATCCGGG
>JBGSHH010000938.1:0-1763 GCA_041752355.1 Pirellulaceae bacterium
TCCAAAAACACCGTGAATTGGCGAATGGTGGGATAATCCCGCCCTCGCAAGGTGGCAAAATCGGTGCTGTTACCTTCGCCGATACTCATATAAAATTCGCTTGAAGAAGGGGCTGCGCGTTCTGTAACGATAAGCCACAAAATGGGTTCCGTCAATCGCCGCCGATTTCCCCCGTTGCGCTGAAAAGCCAGGTTTCCATGCTTCCACACCACGAAATCGAGATTCGCGTGCGTTACCAGGAGACCGACGGCCAGGCCCGCGTCCACCATGCCAACTACCTCACCTACTTCGAACAAGCCCGCGTCGAACTCTTGCGCGCGTGCGGGCTGAGTTACAAAGAGTTGGAAGCGTCCGGCGTCCTGCTGGTGGTGGCGGAGATAAATCTGCGGTATTTCCTGCCTGCGGAATATGACGACGTGCTGCGGGTGCGTGTCGAGACGCTGCAAGCGAAAGGGGCGCGGATTGAGCACGAGTATCACGTCTATCGTGGCGAACAGCTCTTGTGCGAAGGTCGCACCGTCGTCGCCTGCATCAGCCGCGAAGGTCGCGTGCAGCGTTTGCCGCAGTGGCTGCGGATGGGGTGAGTCCCCAGAAATCCATCGACGAACCAGCCGTTGAGCCGCTCCGCTGGCGGTGCGCTTGCTTCACGTCAGCCGATGGCATATTCCTCGCCGTCAGGCGTCAAAATGCCATTGGTCAACGTGATCAGCGTGATGAGATATTCCAGGGAAGTCGCCGCCATCGCAAAATCATCGACAGGCAATTTCAGCCGTTGATTGTTGTTAAGCAGCAGTTGCAGCGAGTTCTTATTGCAGAAGGCGCCGCGACAATCGGCCCACGCAAACGCGCCCCGCTGACCATCGGACAAGCTGTAGTACATCCCTTGCGCCGTGACGAGCAAGCCATGTTGAGGTTGCGACGACCAATAGATAGCGATCACTTCTTCCGGTCGAACCTGCGGCGCATAACTGGCGATGGCGGTGGTTAGTAGATCGGGTCGGATGCCTGTTGTTACCGATGCGATACCGCGCACGGCGGCATTGTTGCCAGCCGATTGCTCGACGAATTGACTGACGATCGACGGATTCAGCGGGCGGCCTTTTTTCGCGTGCGGCCAGCCCACGCGATGTATGTTCCCTGTTGGATGCGGTTGTGGCAACTTCGCCAGCGCTTGCGATAACTCCTGAAAATCACTCTCGCTGAGCGAGTTCTGGCAGCGCTCGATCTCGCGTTGATTGAACGTCAAGCAGTTCACTACGTCGGGATAGAAGTCCTCCCAGCGATATTCCTCGCCGTCGCAGTACGTGGCGATGCAGGCGAGGCGTTGTCCCAATGCTGGTGGGCCACCAGTCATGCGGTTCAATGGCTGGCGCACGAACTTGATCACCGGCCATGCTCCCCAGTCGTCCCCCTTACGCAAGTCGGAAAGCACTGCGACGATCGGTGGATCAAGCTTCACCACCACCGCCGGTAACAGACAGCCCGAGGCGAACTTCTTGCGAACAATCCAAGCCCATAGCCCCAGTGGCAGAGCAAACATAATCACCAGCGGCACGAAGCACCAACTGAGTAGGAGCCCTAATGAGGAGAGAACCAGCGGCACGCTCCAGAGCACAGGAAAAAACGGATAAGAAGTCGCATACTTGAGATGACTAACGCGCAAGCCGCCTGGATTGCTGGCGGCGCTTTGCGTCATCTTTTGCATCTGCTCGATCTCGCGCTGCATCGCCGGATCGAACGAGGTGACCCGCGGAGCGTCAGCA
>JBGSHH010000939.1:0-10387 GCA_041752355.1 Pirellulaceae bacterium
ATTAACACTAATAATACATTGATCATCTTTTATATCTTTGCGTCTTAGCGCCTATGCGTGAAACCTGCCCCTCGAAGTCGAAATGACCATCACGCTCAAAACAATTCCTTGATCTCGTGCTTCCCAAAATCAACCAATGGAAACGGTCTGCCAGCCGGTCCCGGGAGTGTGGTTTCGAGGTCGAAACCCAGGCTGTGGAAAATGGTGGCGACGACTTCTGAGGGATCGACGGCGCGCTCGGCGGGGAAGGCACCGATGGGGTCGCTGCGACCAACGACACGTCCACCTTGCACACCACCACCGGCGAAATAAGTGCTGAAGCACTGCGGCCAATGATCGCGCCCGCCGGCAGGATTGATCCGCGGCGTGCGACCAAACTCCGCCAAATTGCAGACCAGCGTTTTCTCCAGCATTCCTCGTTCGCTCAAGTCGTTAATCAGCGCGCCATAGGCCTGGTCATACATGGGAGCGACGATATTCTTCATGCCGTCGATCGACGTGAACGGTTTGCTGCCGTGGATGTCCCACGTGATCTCATCGAACACCGTGAGGAACGTGTTGACGGTGACAAATCGCACACCAGCTTCGATAAGTCGTCGCGCTAGGAGACAGCATTGGCCAAAACGCGTCATGCCATACTTCTCGCGCACCGCTTGTGGTTCTTTTGTGAGATCGAAAGCTTCGCGCGCGGCGGAACTGGTCATCATGCGATAGGCAGCCTGGAAGTTTTCGTCCATTTGCTTGGCGGCGGGACTCGATTCAAACATGTCGAGCTTCGATTCGACAATTTCGCGCAGTTTCTTACGTCGCTCCAAGCGAGCGTCGCCAATCGTTTGCGGTGGTAACAAATCAGGTACTTTGAAGTTAGGCTTACTCGGATCAGCCATCAGCAAAAACGGATCAAACGCTTTGCCCAGAAAGCCAGCGTCCTGACCATGCGGCAAATTGCCGCCCGTGGAACCCATCGGCTCGGGCAGAATCACATGCGGCGGGAGATCGGTCTTACGGCCGCGCAAGTAGGCCATTGCGCAACCGGCATGTGGCGTGTTGAGGCCACCTGTGAAGAGCCGGCCGGTTTGCAACATCTGATGGCCAGTGTCATGGACGGCAGCAGCGGTGTGATAACAACTGCGAACGATGGAGAACTTGTCGGCCACCTCGGCATGCTTGGGGAGAATCTCCGTGATTTGGAAATCCCCTTTGGTTTTGATGGGCTTAAAGGGGCCACGAACTTCCGCCGCCGCTTCGGGCTTAGGGTCGAAGGTATCCATTTGGCTCGGCGCGCCGAGATTAAAGATCATGATACAGGCGCGATCGTCGTGCTCATCCTTGACGGCACCTGCCGCCTGCGCTGCCAAAAATTGCGGCAGCGAGAGGCCAATGGCCCCCAGCGCGCCGACTTGCAGAAAGTCGCGTCGCGTGACGCCATCGCAGGTGTGCGCGGTTCCGTCCCCTAAAACTCGCAGCATGATTTCGTCCCCGACAGATGCCAGTAGCAGGCTAGTGTCGTTAGCAAGAAAAATCGCCAACGAAAGTGCTTAGGCTAGCACGCGGGGAGCGTAAAAGCAATGAAAGACGAAACTTAGGAACAGCCGACTAACGGCGTCTCTGCAACTGTTCGGGAAGCATTCCGGCGGTCTTGGGTGAGGGATTACGTCGGCCAATCACCACCAGTTCATAGTGTTTCCGTTCGTAGTAGGGATACTGCCAGCGGAACTTCAGGTCGTCCTGCAGAAAGTACGGCACCTCGTTCAGGATTTCGACGTCATTTGGCATGAATGGGCGGATGGTTTGCCAGTCCTGCTTCATGGCGATCAAGTAACGATCAGGCGAAGAGGCGAAGAAGTCGGCGATTACCGTCTTGTCGCGATTCTCCCATTGTGAAGTGCCAACGATGGGCGATTTCTCCGGTGCCTTAGGCTGGGGATCGTTCGGCACCGTGACATTGGTGAGTGATTGCCCCGAGTAAAAAATCCAACTTGGCTCCAAGGCACCATAGTAGCCAATCGTCGGTTGTTGGCTTTGGTGGAAGATCGTCGTCAAGAGTTGATCGGCGTGTTGATGGCGATCCACACGTTGCGTCGCCAACGCAAAGGCGAGTGTGGAAAAGGCAACTGCCCCCGTAGCAAACAAACTCGCCATACGCTGGTAGTCCTGACGCGCTACCAGCCACCACCCCACAACGCCAGCGACGAGCAGCGGCACGCCCAACATCGCCAGCCAAGCTTCGCCAGGGAGTAGGATGTGGGCGACGACTGGCAACGCGATGATGACAATCACGCCTACCAACATCGCTACGCTTAGTCCGAGTTTTAGCCAACGCTGTGACAGTTGTAGTTCCTGGGCCACGACGCGACTTACGAAGGCTCCCATCAGCAAGGCCAGCCCAGGATAGCAAGGCGTGATGTAGCTCGGCAACTTGGTCTTCGCCAGCGAGAACAACACCACATACACGCCGACCCAACAAGCGGCGAAGGCGTAGCCGGGGTTCCAATTCACGCGCAATCGCAGTTGACGCACCGTGTCGATCACCATCGGTAGTAGAAAGACCGACCAGGGAAAAAAGCCTATCGCTAGCGCGCCAGGATAGAACAAGATATTGCCGCGATGGCCTTCCATCGATTGCGTGGCGCGATGGAGATTGTGTTCGAGAAAGAAGCCTGCGGTCCACGCGCCGGAGGTGCGCGCGTCGACCCAGAGATACCAAGGCAAGGCGACCGCCAGCGCGATACCGATCGCCGTGAGGGGGCGCATCGCGACGCAGGTGCTCAGAAAATGCACCGGCGAAAACAACTGTCGCCAACTTCCTGTTCTTCGCATCAATAGCAAGAACATACCGATCACCGCCGTGGGCAACACCAGGCCAACGGGGCCTTTCGCCAGGATGGCCAGACCCATCGCACCATAGACCAGCGCCACCTGCCACCATTGCGGTGGGAAGTACGTTGGTGCTGCGGTCGATTGCCCGTCCCAGGTGAAGCGGACATACAAATAAATCGCCAGCGTGGAACAAAAGATCAGCACGGCGTCTGGTGTGGCGGCGCGACTGGCGACGCCGAACATTAAGGCCGGCGCGAGCGACAGCGCGGCCCAAAAACCAGCGGAGTCGTCAAACAATCGTCGGCCCATGCCGTACGTCATCAGCACTGTGCCGATGCCGAGCAGCGCTGACCAGAAGCGGGCGGCGAACTCATTCACGCCGAAGAGTTCATACGAAGTCATCATCAACCAGTACAACAGCACCGGCTTGTGCGTGCGCAGTTCGCCATTGAACACCGGCACGACCCAATCTCCGCGCGCGAGCATCTCTGCCGCGCAGCCTGCGTTGCGAGGTTCGTCGCGATCCCACAAACGGGGGCCGCCGAGATTCGTGAAGAGCACCACCGCGCTAGCCAGCACAATGAGTTGCTGTTTGATCCGTTCAGGCATTTGCGCATCCTTGCGTTGCCATAGTCAAATGATTCGCTCCACAAGCGATTCGTCGGGAGGTCGTTGTCCTTTGGGGGACTTCGCACGACTCGTGCTTGGTTCACTTTATGAGCAGCGACTATAGGTCATGTCATGCGCTGGCAACAACAGCAATTCGTCTTTGCCAGTCGCCTAGGAGGTGCTAACGTAAGCCCCATGACCACCATGCTTTCGCAATCGCCGATCAAAATGCAACCGACTGGCTGTGGATATTCCTTGCCGACGACGAAGCTTTACCTGCTCTCCACGGCATTAGCATTTGCCGCGCTTATCGCATTGAGTGTGGATTTCCCTCTTTCACAGTGGCTAGCGAAGGCAAATCATGGCGGAGGGGGGGATTTGCGGCGGGTCATCAATTTGTTCGAGGCCTTCGCGCATGGGGGGGGTGTGCTCGTGATATTGCTAGCGGTCGCGGCGCTCGATCCAGCAAGCCGGAAGTCCATCGCTCGTTTGGCGGCCTGCGCGTTTGGAGCAGGGGGGGTGAATACGGTTCTTAAACTCCTGGTGGGGCGAACCCGGCCAAGTGAGTTTTGGAGTGCCACTTGGCCTGATTCAGTGAGTCAATCCTTTCTGGGACTCGCGCCGACACTCCACTCAGGCGGGCGCGATCTATTTGATCGAAGCATGCAATCATTTCCCTCGGGACATTCGGCGGTGGCCGCGGGTTTGGCGGTTGGGCTGGCTTCGATTTATCCGCAAGGTCGTGGGTTCTTCGTCTTTCTGGCAGCAATGGCCATGCTGCAGCGCGTTGTCACAGGCGCGCATTTTCCCAGCGATGTTTTGGCAGGCGCTTCCGTGGGCGTTTTCTTCGCCACCGTTTGCCTTGATCCGCGCTGTCTGGGGCGGTGGTTTCAGCGACTTGAACAGAGAACCGCGTAAAATTGCGTTGGCGCTGAAGATCGATGCCGATACATTGCAAGGACTGATTAATAGCGCCAGCGCGGGGGCATTGGCGCGGGAGGGTTTCTCATGTCGACGTTGCTTTTCACGTGTGTCGTGCTACTGTTGGGGGCTGAGCCGGCGGAGGCTACCTCTTCTGTCGTGTCGCCCGAGCGTCGATTTCACGAAATCGAACATGACATCTCCGCCGCGATGCGACGGGAGTCGGCAACCAAGGATCTCGTGGAACGTGGTGCGGCCGTCCGTCAATTGGCGTTGCTGTTCACCGAGGTCGAGCGCGATCCGCGCACCCCGACCAGTCCTGCTTTGCAAGAGTATCGTGGCAAATTGCGCAGCCGATTGGTGAGTGTGCAAACCGAACTCAAACACAAGATTACACGTGCCAACCGCGCGGCGCAAGCCAAAGCGAAATATGCCGCAGGCGATGAAGCGTCCAACTTACTGGCCGTTTTTGCCGACGACCAACAGCGCGAGTTCGCCGCGCATTTGACGGCACAAGTCTCTCTGGCTAGTTACGCGACGGGTGGACCGAGTCAGGTGTTTGAAGCGGCTGGCGGAGCTTTTGGTGGTGGCGCGGTGATTGGTGACCATGGACAAGAATTGGTCGAACTGATCCAAAACACCATTTCGCCGAGCGTATGGGCGGCCAATGGTGGTCCTTGTACCATCATTTATTACCGACCGTTGATGTGTCTGGTTGTGCGAGCGACCGGAGACACGCATGGCGACGTCGGCGGTTTGCTCGAGGGACTGCGTCGGGCGGGTCCGTAGGACCGTCGGAGGATTTGCCGGCCCTAAATCGAACGCGAGTTATTTGCAATTTGCACCACCTTTCTTTACATTTAGGGAAGGTGGCATACATTTTGCTTCCCTCCTTATCTTCTCTGGCAGAAGTCTATGAATTCTTTTCGTACTCACCGACGAGGCTTTACGCTCGTCGAGCTTTTGGTGGTCATCGCGATCATCGGCATCCTAGTGGCACTGCTCCTACCAGCGGTGCAATCGGCGCGCGAAGCAGCGCGGCGGATGCAATGCACGAACCATCTGAAGCAGTTGGCACTAGCCTGCCATAATTACCAAACTTCGTTCAATTCGTTTCCAATCAGCATTAGTGCCTGGGCGGAAGGATCGAGTCCCACGCCGCAGCGAAACGGCAAGGGCTGGATCATTAGTATCCTGCCGCAAATGGAACAGCAGGCGCTTTACGACCAGTTCTCCCTAGGATTTGTTGGTGAGTTTGCTTCCAACCAAGGCATCAAGAATCCCGCCTGTGCTCCCGCGATGCGAGCGAAACTTTCCTTCCTCAATTGCCCCTCCGAACCATCGGGTCGCAAGACATCCACAACGCAGTATCAGTTTACGGGGCAGGAAGTGACCCTCACAAACTACAAGGGTGTCATCGGCGATACGCGCATGGGTGGCAGTTCCAGCGTGCATGCAGGTACGACGCCGGATTGCCATAACACGACCGGCTGCAATGGCACATTTTATCGCAACAACTATCAAGACGGTATTTCCATCGATTCGTTCAAAGATGGCACCAGCAATACGCTGATCATCGGCGAAGATGTGCCAGCGGAGAACAATCACTCGACGGCGTTTTACTCCAATGGCGACTATGCTAGTTGCCACGCGCCGCTCAATTACTTTCCTAAACCACCGACGCCTGACTCATGGTGGAATGTGATTTCTTTTCGCAGTTTGCATACGGGTGGAGCTAACTTCGCATTAGGCGACGGTTCCGTGCGATTTTTGGGCGACAATATCAACTACCCGCTCTATCGTGCCCTGTCCACCAAGGCCCAAGGCGAAGTGGTAACTTTGCCGTAGTCTTTTGTTCTTCGCCTTACCACGATTGGTTTTGAATCTGGAACTTTCATAATTCGGGACGCCCATGTTTTTTAGTCGAGTCCTTGCAGTGATGGCATTGATGCTGGTGGCAATTGCTGGATGCGGCGCGCCGTATGCAAGTAGCGTTTCCGGTTTGGTCACTGTTGACGGAGCGCCGATCACGACAGGTGGAACCGTAACGTTTCATCCGCCCGGCGACGGCGCAGTGGCTTATGGGGTGATCGATGCTTCGGGACGTTACACCGTCAATACTGGCGCGACGGCTGGCATGACACCGGGCGAGTATTTGGTGACCGTGGTTTCAACAGGCCCTTCACCGGCCGAAGAAGTCCCCGGCCCTTTGTTGACGCCGAATAAATACGGCACCAAGCAAACGACGGATTTAAAGGCCACCATCAAGAATGGCGCGAATGACATTCCACTGAATCTCATTACGCCCAAGTAATCCTTAACGGGGCAGGCAACTTTCCGCCCTGCTACCTACCTTTCAAGAACTCGGTTGCTGCGCGTTCCGCAAGCACGCGATTCACAAACTCGCGCACGGCCAACTGTACCGAATCACGTGCTGCATTAGGAAGCTTATCGACCGCTTCCCGCTGCCACTTTTCCGCCATGTCGGCAGTATGAAACACGTTGGCTTCGCGGCGCGATTTGCCATCGACCGTCACCGCCACAAATGCTGCATAGTGTGGCCATTCCGCGAACGGATCGTCGTAAGGCAATCGCTTGAGATAGGCAACCAGTTTGTCTTCCAGGCCGGTAAGGTCGTCGCCGAAAAACTTCTGGAATGTGACCAGGTTTTCGGGGATCGCCCCCCGCCCGGCGATTCTGAGTTCGCCTTCCAGCGGTCCCAGCTTGCTCATTTCGGCAACGTAGCGATTGAATGCCGCCTTATCTGTTTTGGCGAGGTACATCGTGAGCGCCCAAGCCGACGCATAGCCGGTCGAGGTAAGGCGCGCCGCACCCACCGTATGCGCTACCAATAGCCCGCTCGGCGCATTGGCGGTGCGGCTCTTGAGGTAAACCTCTAGTTCATACATCCGCAGATCGTTGACTTGCCCCGCCCCTTTCCACGACAGTTTCTTACCGACCGTCGTGGGGGCGAAGTATTCTGCCAGGCCCTCAGCCAGCCACATCGGCCACACGCTCAAGCGTTCTTGCACCCCGATATTGTGCAGGATCTGATGTACGCCTTCATGCGCGATCGTAGAAATCGATTGCCCAATGGCTAACTCTTGTTTCACGCGGGCGAGTTTCGATTCCTCGTACATCACCACATGATTCGTCAACACGTTGTAGTACGCGACCACGCCGGGGGGCATGCGCTGGTAAGCTTGAAACTCCGCCTCGGTGCGAAACATTATCACTACCAGGGGCAAATCGGAATTCTTTGCACCCAGCTTTTGCCCTTCATAGAAGGCGGCGATGCCAGGGAACATTGATTCGAGAATCTTGCTCGTCGCCAGGGCGAAGTTCTCACTGGTGTTGTAAAGATAGAGATAGCGTCGCGTCTCTTTGGAGCGAAATCCGGTTAGTTTGTTCGCCAACAAACGTTTGGCGAGTTCCGGTTTCTCCAGGGGCACGAAAGGACGATCGGTGACTAGCGATTCCGCTTGAGGCCGTGCTACCAATTGGCCATCGGGGAGCAAAACGATCCGCTGATTCCCCACATCGACGTGAATTCTGGCCACCACCGACTCGCCGGCAACATCGTGCGTCACCACGCGCCGCCCTTGACCGGCGATGAGCTTCCCTGGAGGGATGTCCAGGCCGAAGTCGCGTGGATCGATGCAAGATGGCTCCTGCCCCAGCAATTGGCCGCCGAAACCGAGGGCGACTCCCCCACCAACCACGGAAACGAAGCCTCGACGGCTCCATTTCGCAAATTGGGCAAAACTGGGATGTTGCGACTGGGGTATCAACAACATAGCGAAATCTTTAGGAAGAGCAGAATCCCGCGGCACCTAGTACCCTGGCCTGGGGTTTAGTGGTGTTATCCTATCGTTCCGCTGGGGCTAAAAGTAGTGGCGCTGGCGATGAATTTCAGCCTGCACTTCTGGTATTCAACACCAAAATTGCTGGTGGGAGTCGCTGGTCGTAAGTATTATTAAGGTTTGGGCTTAACGCTCATTTTAGGCGCAGTTCCCTCGCTTAGGCATCCTCCTAATGAACCTGCTTGTTCGTAATGTTCTGATTCGTTGTGGACTTTCGGCCGGCGTCATGCTTGGCATGGCCATTGTTGCCACGTCGCTTACCGCTGCCGACCCCACATTTGTGGGTGTGCTTTCGATCGCAATTGACAAGGAAGTTGCGGAAAAGGTCGGTATCTCTGACGAAGTGCGCACCAAGCTGCAAGACATTGTCAATAATCGTGAGGAAGAAGCACTCGAATTGGTGATCGAGATCAAGGATCTGCCGCCGGCGGAAAAAAACGCCAAATTGGCTCCGTTTGTGGCGGAATCAGAGAAGCTAGGTTTGGCGCTACTCGACGATGCTCAGAAAACCAAGCTGGAACAAGTGCGCGTGGGACGTAAAGGCTTGGAGACCCTTAGCGAAGCCGACATCGCTAAGAAACTTGCTCTGACGGATACTCAGAAGTCGCAGATCACCAAAACGCTGGATGAACGCGCCAAGCAAATTGAAGAAGGGGGCGAATCGAAGCGCTCCACCACGGTCGCCTATTACGAGCGTCAACTCGCCAAAGTCCTCAGCCCTGAACAAAAAACACAGTGGGACGCCCTAGCAGGATTGCAGTCAGGCGAGAAAACGCCAGCCGAAGCTCCGCCGATGGAACGTACTGGCCCGCCGAGTGTCGCCGAGCAACCCTCACGGGGCCGAGGTGATGCGCCGCGCTCGGTACCTGGAACAGGAACCACGGAACCCAAGACCGAGACGATCGTTCGCTCGACGATCAAGCCTTCGGAAGATGGCAAAATCCAGTTCAACTTCCGCTACGCCCCGTGGAAGGACGTGCTGGACTTCTTCGCTGGCACGGCCGACTTGTCGCTCGACGCAGTAAGTTTTCCCCCCGGAACTTGTAATTACACCGATACCAAACGCTACACCGTCGGCGAGGCGATGGACATCCTCAACGCCATGTTACAAACACGTGGCTACATGTTGGTGCGTCGCGAACGATTGTTGATTCTTGTGAATCTGGAAGAAGGAAGGCTTGCTGACGGGCTGATTTCAATCGTCTCGCCTAAAGAGTTGGATGGCCTCGGCCAATTTGAAATCGTCGGCTGTTTGTTTCATCTCAACAAATACGTTCCCGAAGAAGCCGAAGCCGATCTAAAAAAGATTGTCGGCGCTCAAGGCAGCATGCAAATCATGCCCAACGCCAAGGCAATCTTGGTCTACGAGACGGCGGGGAAATTGCGAATGATCAATCGCTTGATCGAAGGCGTTGAAAACCCCGCAACCAACGATAGCGACGAGTTTGTCGAAATCACCGTCAAGAACGTGTTGGTGGAAGAAGTGTTGCCATCGGTGCGCGATTTGCTCGGCATACCCCCTGATCGCAACGCGCTCCCCGATGGTTCCTTGAAGTTTGCGGTCGATTCCTTTGCCAGTCGGTTCCTGGTAACTGGCAAGCCCGACAAGATCGCCAAGATGCAAGAAGTGGTGAAATTGGTCGATAAATCGACGGCGATCGAAGGGAGTACCGCGAATGCCGTCATCGAAACGCCACAACTCGTGGTTTACACCATTACCTCGGCGGAACCAACATCGGTCCTTAAGGTATTGCAAACGCTCTTGGCCGATCTACCTGACGTCCGCATGGAGCTCGATCCTAAGACCGGAAACTTGATTGTTTTGGCACGTCCTTCACAACATGCGACGGTGAAGGCGACGCTCGATGAAATGCAGCAGAATCCCAGCGAATTTGAGGTCTTTTTGCTCCGCAAGCTGGACGTTTCGTTGGCGATCCTCACACTTAATAAGCTTTACAATGCTGGTGAAGGGGGCGATCCTAAAGCGCCCAAGTTCGATGGCGATCCCACCACACGACAGCTGATTGTCCGTGGCACGTCCGCGCAAATCGCCCAGGTGAAGTCGTTCCTTGAAAAGATGGGTGAGAACGATACCAGTCCCGTCGTTTTGACTTCGGATACCAAGAGTAACATTCGAATCATTTCGGGACAGGGCAGTTCAATGCAAAAGGCCT
>JBGSHH010000940.1:0-3051 GCA_041752355.1 Pirellulaceae bacterium
CTCTTTTTCGACGGCCGCTCGGTGCGGTATTACGCAAGCGAGTGGCAGGTGAACATTTTCCAGCCAGCGGCACAAATTCATTCGCTGTTTCGTGACAAGCCAATCATGACCGGACAGGCCTTTAAGGGTGGTGTGCCTTTAGTGGGCTAGACGGTTAGGCGCATCTTTTCGCATCCCGGTTTCGTGATCCGCCGACAGTCACCTACGCACGCCACAGAGTCCAAGTTGTGAAGTTGCGATTTTCGATGTGTTCGGGGCATTTGTAGCTTGCGACCCCAAAGGGGTCACCTTCCAAAGCCCAGGGTAAAACCCTGGGACAAACGCGATCAGCCACGATCTCTTCACCCCAAGGGGGTGACCTTCAATAATCGACGCACGATGCCGCCACGGGAAGTGAACCCCTTTGGGGTTCGCGTAGAGAAGTTGGGCCATCGCTACCCAGGGCTCCGCCCTGGGCTTTGGAAGGTGGCCCCTTTGGGGCCAAAAGGGAATGAATATCGACTTACGATGACTTGAATGCGCAACTTCAAAAAGTCCAAGGCGGGATCATCTAGTGACTCCCGGTTCATTGCCGCAGCGGACAGGACACTCTAGATCATTTTGTAAATACATATTGACAAAATGTTGTTAATGTGCTAGTTTGTGGGGTGCCGAAAAGAGCATGCAAAGCTGTTGGCGGGCGCGAAAAAAGGCGCTTTGCACTAGTCCGAGAACCGGAACGAAAAAGCGTCCTGTCGTCGCAAACTTCATCAGCAGAACGAGTTGCGGACATCGATTCGACTTTTTTGTTGGGCCAACGGGCTTGTACGGCGACTCCTTATTGGAAAGCGGGCCGACCGGCGGATAAGATCGCGTTGAGGAACGCACGGCGATTGCTACTTTCACCAAGGTGCCAGGCAGTTCCCATGGCGTCCACCATCAATCATTCCCCTCGCAAAAAAACGATGATCACCAAACTTCAAACCACCGTCGATGCCGCTCTAAAAAAGGTTTGTGCCGCGATCGCCAAGCGTGTCGCCCCGGATGATATCTATGGCTTCGCGCTCTACACCTGCGGCGAATACACCTACGTTGGCGATTGCCTGCTGACGACCTCCGGCTTGCAAACTGTCGCCGAAAAGTACTTACAGGAAAAGTCCTACCAGAAGGAATGGAAGACCACCGAGAATGCGATGCAGGCGTTGAAGTGGAGCCCGTGTGATGCGCCCGGACACTCTCAATTCGAGAAAGAGTTTGCAGCCGCCAACAAATGTCTCGACAAGCTGTGGGAGGAGGTCGACGTGGAATCCGACGAGGCCATGCTCGATACTTGTCGTCAGGTGCATGAGGTCTTTACGCAGTCGCTCCTCCAAATTCGTAACGATGGCCGCTTTGCCGAAGCAGTGATTCTCAACGTCTTGATGGGGGATCAAAGCGACGAAGAACGCTTGCTCAACGCCGAACCGCTAAACTCCAAGGCGGCGCTGACCAAATTCCGCAAGGAGCTAGAAATCGATTCCAAGGAACTGGCCAGCCTCCGCAAGAACCGCTGGAAAGGTGAGCTATGACGCGAGGGAGCGAAAAAAGGTGCATTTTACTAGTCTGAAGAATGGAACAAGCCTGATTTTGTTCGTCGCAAACATCGACAGAGAAACGCGTTGCAAAAACTAGTGCGCATTTTTCGACTCCCCCGCGGCCTAGTAAAACGGCTCGGCGACCCCCTCCCAGGTGAGGTAATATGATGGTGATCGGTGAAACAAAACAGGGAAGTCGGGGAGGGAAAACTGCCCTCTGGGCGGTAGGGCTGGTGATCTGGCTCGCGCCGACGGTGCGCGCAGACGAAGGGGATTTGGCAGAACGAGTGGCGCGGGGCGTGGCGATTGTCGAGCAGGGGGCGAGGAACTATCCGTCCCATCGCAAGTGCTTCTCGTGCCATCATCAGACACTGCCGCTGTTGGCGATGCAAAGCGCGGCGGACGCGAAATTCAAGATCGATGAATCGCTCGTAAAATCGCAAACCGAATTCACCACCGCACACTTCACGAAGCGTCAGCCAGCGCTCTTGCGCGGCGAGCGGACCGATGGCGCGGCGATCACCGTGGCTTACGGTTTGTGGACGTTGGAAATCGTTAACGCGCCGGCGAGCGATCTCTCCGACGCCATGGTCGTGAATTTGCTGGCGCTACAAGCCCCCGATGGTCATTGGCGACCGCAATCGATCCGCCCTCCGCTGGCGGAGTCGCTGGTCTCTTGCACCGTGCTGTCGGCGTATGGTTTGCAAAAGTTCGCGCGCGGCGAGCAACAGACCGCCGCGCAAGCCGCCATCAAGCGCGCGAATGAATATCTGGCCAGCGCTAAACTGGTCGGCACCGAGGATCTAGCGTTTCGATTGTGGGGCCTGCAAGAGCTTGGTGGTCAGCCAGCGGAGATCGACCGCGCGCGGCAAGCCTTGATCGCCACGCAGCGCGCCGACGGCGGTTGGTCGCAACTTCCCCACATGCAAAGCGATGCCTACGCCACAGGGCAGGCGTTGTTTCTGTTGCAAGCGGCCGACTTGCCTGTGACTTCGCGCGTGTATGAGCGCGGTGTGGCGTATTTGCGCGGCACCCAGGCGGCGGATGGTTCGTGGCATGTGGTCACGCGGGCGCGTCCCGTGCAGACGTACTTCGACAATGGCGACCCTTACGAAAAGGATCAGTTCATCTCGATGGCGGCCACCAGTTGGGCAACGGCGGCGCTGGCGAAGGCGGCGATCGCGAAGCCGACGCTAGAAAAGGCGTATCGCTAGCAGGTTAAACTTTGCCGACTGGGCGGTTTTTCTCGATTTTGCCGACTTTGCGGCCGATGATTGGCAGTAACCGCGGAACTCCGCGCTCTGCTTGTTGGGTCTCATCGAAGGATTGCTCCGATGGTAAATCGCCTGTTGTGGACCACGCTAGCCATGCTTGCGCTGGTGGCACCGCTGAGCGGCTGTGTGGGATTCGATCGCTACTACCAAGGCGATTGCGAAAGCGCCGCGTTGTCGGGTCGTTTCGGCGACGACTGCGCCTGCGGTGAAGCTGGCTGCGCGGA
>JBGSHH010000941.1:0-2606 GCA_041752355.1 Pirellulaceae bacterium
CAATCGGTGAGTAAACGTTTTTGTCATGGGAGCGAACCAATTCTTCTTCCGAGGAGCAAATGTTCGTGCATCGCGGAAGTCCGACACACCAACGAGCAACAATCGATAGCTATTTCAACACATCCGTATCCTGCCCGAGCAACTGCTGTTCGGCCTGTTGACGACCAAAACACCAGAACAGGGCAGGGTGCACAAAAAAGTCGAGCAACGTAGAACTAATCAAACCGCCAAGGATGACTGTCGCGACAGGATATAAGATCTCTTTGCCTGGTTCACCCGCGGCTAGCACGAGTGGAATCAGCGCGATGCCGGCGGTGAGCGCGGTCATCAGCATCGGCGACAGTCGTTCCTTGCCAGCGCGCTCGATCATCTCCGGTGTGAACTGTTCCCCTTCATGTTTAACCAAATGCAAATAATGAGCGATAAGCAAGATGCCATTGCGCGAAGCAATGCCGCAGAGCGAAATGAATCCTACCATGCTGGCGACCGTCAGCGATTGCCCTGTGATGACCAGCGCCGCCACGGCGCCAATCGTCGCCATTAGCAACGCGGAAAGCACTTGCAGCGCCAGATTCACGGAGCGAAACAACGTATAGAGCGCGAGAAACATGCCAGCGACCGACAGGATAAATAGCAAACCGAACATTCTTGTGGCCGAGCGTTGGCTCTCGAACTGCCCGCCGTACACAATTTCGTAGCCCACGGGAAGTTTATCTTTGATCGGTTGCAACTTCGCCTGAATATCCGTCACCACGCTATTTAAATCCCGTCCCGCGGTATTGCATTGCACGATGATCCGGCGGCGCACGTTCTCGCGATTGATGGTATTGGGGCCGCTGGCGCTGTCGTTGATAAAGGCGACGCTTTCCAGTGGAATCCGTCCACCGCTGGGGAGATTGATCGACAGACGTTTGAGCTTGTCGATGTTGGTGCGGTACTCTTGATTCAAGCGCACGACCAAATCGAATTTGCGTTCCCCTTGCACGATTTCCGAAACGGTTTGCCCATTGAGTGCCGTCTCGATGAAGTCGTTGACCTGGCCGACCGTCAAGCCATACCTGGCGAGTTGATCGCGTTTAAGATCAATGCGCAGTTGCGGAATCTCGACTTGTTGTTCGACCATTAAATCGGTCACGCCGGGAACCGTTTCGATGGCGGCCTTCATTTGATCGGCGGTGCGACGCAAGACTTGTAAATCGTCGCCATAGAGCTTGATGCCAACCTGCGCCTTGACACCAGAGAGCATGTGCGAAATCAGATGTTGCAAGGGTTGCTCGGCGGAAATTGTCACGCCGGTCACTTGCGACAATTGCTCACGCAGGTCTTCCAGTATCTCTTCCCGCGAGCGATGACTCTGGGGATCGAGCGTGATGATAATCTCCGACATGTTCACGCCTTCGGCATGTTCATCGAGTTCGGCGCGACCGGTGCGACGGCCAAACGTGAGGACGTCGGGAATGTTCTTGAGTTTCTCATCGACCATGCCGGCAATCGCGTTTGACGATTCGAGCGAAGTCCCCGGCGGGAGCAGCACATTCACTTGCACACTACCTTCATTGAACGGCGGCAAAAAGTCGCGGCCCAGTTGCGTCACGATCACCATGCTCACCAGCACGGCAAAGCACACCGTCGCCAGAATCGGTACGGGATGACGCACGCTCAGGCGGATCGCAAAACCAGCGATCCATTGCAACCACCGCACCAAAAAGCCTTCCCGCTCGTGCTCCATGAATTTGGCATTGGGCAGCAGCCAGTACGACAGCACGGGCGTCACGGTCAGCGAAACACCCAGCGACGCCAAAATAGAAACGATGTACGCCACACCCAACGGAGTGAAGAGCTTGCCTTCCATGCCACCCAGCGCGAACAACGGCACAAAGACCAGCACCACCAGAATCGTGCTAAAGACGATCGAATTGCGGACCTCGCAACTCGCTTCATACACCACACGCAGCGCCGGCAAGGGATGCTCGGCGTGGCGATTCTCCTTCAAGCGGCGAAAGATATTCTCGACGTCGACAATGGCATCATCGACCAATTCGCCAATCGCCACCGCCAATCCGCCGAGCGTCATGGTGTTGATGGACATATCGAACCACTTGAAGACCAACCCTGTGACGACGATCGAAAGGGGGATCGCCGTGAGCGTGATGAAGGTGGTGCGAAAATTCAGCAAGAACAAGAATAGAATAATGACTACCAAAATGCCGCCATCGCGGAGCGCTTCTTTCACATTGTCGATGCTGAGATTGATGAAGGTTTTCTGCTGATACACACCGGGATTGATGCGGATGTCCGCTGGCAACGACGCCTGCAATTCGGTCAGCGCTGCGGTAACTTTGTCCGTCAACTCGCGCGTATCGGCTCCTGGTTGTTTGGAAATGATGAGCATCACCGCCGGTTGACCATCCACGGCCGCATCGCCCCGTTTGACTTGCGCCGCTTCCACAATCTTGGCGACCTGGCCGAGCAACACCGGACGCTCGCCGCTGGCCTTGACCACGATCGTTTCCAGGTCCCGCGTCGATTGCACGCGGCCGAGCGAACGAACCAAGAGTTCTTCGCCACCTTGATCGACATAGCCGCCTGTGGCATTGGAGTTGCTT
>JBGSHH010000942.1:0-3456 GCA_041752355.1 Pirellulaceae bacterium
GACTGGTACAACACCCACTGGCTGGTCGCCCGCCATGGCCACCGAACACCCGCCCAGGTCAGGGCCGACCAGCAGCAGCCCATGGATCGGGCCGCATGACCGTCGCAGACGCTTGTCTCATAACCGTGGCGCAGTACAGTCAACGCTTCGCCAGCATCCTTGCGGATGCCAACGCATGACTCGGGGTCGTCGTGATTGGCTAGATCTTCAACGTACAGAACTCTCATCTGCAGCCACCTGCCGGTCTCCCGGCGCACGGAGAAGGTTGGTTTCGGGGTGCTTTCGCTCCGCCAGTCGCAGCACTGGGACCTTTTCTCCGGCCTGCGCCAGCCGCAGAAATGTCGTTTTTTCAAAAGGGTTTATGGATCGGGCTGGGGACCGCGGCTAGCGCTGGACGCCCCTCGGCGTTCTCTGTTTGGCCTGTTTCTCTCGAAGCTGGTGACTGCGCGCGAAAAGTCACCAGCTTGGGTGTTGTGTGAGATCAATGGCTTGACGTTCATCGAAATGGTGACGATTTCGAAACAACGAGTGGGTTAACGGAAGCAACCCGCTTCGGAATACAGCAACTTACAATCTGCGAAAGCTACACCGGGAGTTCCGCCGGCTGAAAAACGCCGTAAACGGCGGGTAAAAAGCGCCGAAAAGCAGCCTGAACCACTGAACCGTGGGCCGTACCGCTGTTCGAACCGGAACTAACCGATGCCACGTCCCAATCCCGCCCCACCGATTGAGCAACGGGCTCTCAACATGCGTTAAATGCGGACAACGCCGCATCGGCTCTCCCACAGGAAACCCAAAGTTCGGGAACCGCGTGCAAGAGGCATTGCAAGTGCGAATATAACGTTTTTCCCTCATCGCCTCGAAAATCGTCAAAGGCTAGTTCCGTCAACCAATCGCCGACGTACTCTCGCCACTCATTAAGGTCCGAACGGCTTGCCGAGGCCACAAGGCAAATCCGCAACGCCTCGTCGACAGACAAGGCATATTGGGTTGAACGTCTGTATCTCCGCACAAGAATCCGAAGTTCGTCACCCAGCTCCTGTCCTCGTGCCACCGCTGCGACCGTCGCCAATCCATTCAGGACAGCCAGAAGCTCCGATCGGTCCACTATGTTTGCAAGCCGATGGCTGCCTGACCTCAGGGCCTCTGCCGCCAATTCAGCCTGATTTGACTCTACGCGGAAAAGCAGGGCGGAATTCACCAGCGCAATAAACGAGGCAGGTCCCACCTCGTCAGCGCTGAGCTGTTCCTTAATCGCTTCCGCGAACTCAGAGGGCAAAATCTTCGTATTGATTACTCCACCTTCCAAGGGGCCGGGAAGGTAGGGACGGGGAAACTCGCTCAGTGAGAGAAGGCTTCCGGACTGGGTGCCTAAAAGGAGGTCGTGCATAGAGCCGTTACTAATACTTTTCTCATAATTCTTTGCGGCGTTCATTAAGCGACCAAAGAAATCCGCCTTTAATTGAGAGGCTGTGGCAAACTCAGGGTCCCAGTGCGGCTCAAAACGCATATCGGCTAGGGACTGAAAGTAGAATTGTTCGGCGCGATTATTAAAAGCCCAGTCGAAAAATAAGTCCCGTTCGATACGGGCACTTGCTAACTGACGATGGATCAGTGCTGCCTGGGATAGGGATGCCAATCTCCTGTAGTAAGGCGGCGTCTCTGACAGTACCCGACTTCTCGACAATTCGCCGTCCACCAGAACGAACAATGCCGAAAGAACCTTGAATTCGCTGGCCGCGCCGTCGGTATCGTCGTCTCGAATCCGTTCGATGAGGCGAATCAGAATTGGTTCGATTTCAGGTCTTTCGGCAAAAATGCGAAGGCCGACCTCGATAGTTCCCAGCTGCGAGAGTCTGTCTCCTGACTTTTCCACGAATTCGAAGCCGCGAACAAGGTCTTCACATCTCAACTTCTGCACACTGATTTCAGCAGTCAGCGAACAATGCGAAGATAGTAACAGGCTAAAGAGAAAACCTTCATATGGCTGCCACGCAGCCAGACCTTCCAAAAACTTGCTGCCGCGTCCGGCCGCATAATCTGCGATAGAGGCACTACCATCGTAAGCGCCTACGAGCCTGTCAAAATATTCACGAGGCGATGGAACAAGGGAAGAAAGTTGGATTGTCCCTTTTGCGAATTCTTTGCTTATGAATCGCGCTACATGGACCGGCGTATTGCGGAGATCGCAGTAAAATTCGTCCACCTCGTCGTCTTCCAGGGCACGCTCGGAAAGGATATTGCCCCAGCAAATCCTAGCGCTATCGGGCAGATTGACGTCAGCGGCGGCTTCATCCAGATAGCGCAGGCGAGTGCTGCTGTCCGGTGAAAGCTCGGCAAAATTAGGCAGGACCAGACGCCGCTCACTAGAATAAATGAAGAGGCGCGGAATCTCGCCCGGCTCGCTTTCTATTTTCACCTTCCAGTTTTGGCCATCAACATCGTTCACCTCTTCGTCCGAGCGGCCAGAACGCACAGAACGAATAGCTCTAAAAAGCTCTGAACGGTCAATGGAGACGCCGTTTTCTCCTAAGGAAATGAGGGCGTTACTTTCGATGCTGTACTCGGAGCGAAACTCTTTCTTCCCGATCAACTCTGCCCGTATCAATGGAGGGACAAGGTCTAAAGCCGCCACCGCCAAGGCGGATCTGACGTAAGGATTGTTCGTCATGGCGATTTCCTTCCGGCCAGATCCATATTGGCCATTTCCGCAATCTGTCTCCCTTCCCAGTCGATAATCCCGGCATAAAGCTCCGGGAATTGTTCCTTAATGGGAGCTAAAACTTTCTCCTCAACCCACTCCAAGTAAGCGTCCCTCACGTCCGGCGGCGCATCGATGGGCGGTGTGAGCATCATCAGAATATGCGCCCCTCGCCCTATCTTGACGATATCGTCACCCGCCTCGCTGTCCATGCGGTGCGTCCAGCCGCGCACATCGACCTGATCAACGATCCAGTCCGACAAGGCGGTAACGGCGGAAAGATCAGCGCCAGGCTTCCACAAGCTTTTTAGGACCCTGATGAACGTCTTGAGCGTAGAATCCAGCCATAGCGCCTCCTTTGGCAGCTGAAGCCAGTTACTCATTCGAACGCACAGGAGGTTTTCCCGGATAGCTTTCAGCTCCGCTGTTTCGATAACCTTCCCGTCCACAACCGAAGAGGCGTCCAAGTGCTGAGCGAGTTCTTCGTCGCGGACCGAAATAAATAAATATCCGGCGCGGCGGAGCAGAGTTCGGCATTCAAAATGTTGGTTAAAAGATATGAGATATTTGGCCGTCATCGCGTCAAGAAGGTCGAGGGTCGATAACATCAGAGCCTGTGCTCCGACATCAACGGCATTGCCATGTTGATTGACGAACCGATCATCGTATATTAGCGCAGCGCAGTGGGCCGCTAAAGCAAGTGTTCCAATCGTTGGATGTTCATATATACATTGGTCGCGTGGTTGAGAGCGCCT
>JBGSHH010000943.1:0-4971 GCA_041752355.1 Pirellulaceae bacterium
TCGAATTCATCGGCCTTGATCTCTCCGTTTTTCACGCGGGCCGCCCGAATTTGTTTTTTGGATATCCATTCCGCATTCCCCAACATGGTGAGCAAATGACCACCGCTCAAAACGGCGAGATCGTAATCGCGCACGCCCGAATGTTCAGGCAGCGTCACTGGGCTCGTTAAGCCACGCAGTCCGTTCCTGTTCCCGTCGCGCTGACGCTGTTCCAGAGCAAAGACATCGAACACACGCTGTAGAAAAATCTGCGGACTCACCAACCAGCGCCGCGCCGGAGTGTACGATTTCTCCTGCACGCTCCCGTCGAACAGCTTCGTATGTTCGACCCAGTTTCCCGCTTCGGGTGAACGCGCTTTCTGATCGAGTCCGGAGGCATTATTTGCTCGCAGTTCGCTCTGTACCCAAACCAAGATGCGCCGCCGTTCCTCGGCGGAGGGTTGCGGTGCATCGGCCGGAGGCATCATGCCGAAAAAGAGTTGCGACTCCGCCTTGTTCAAGACATCGAGCAACGGCGCCTTTGCCAACGCTTCTAACGCGTCGAATCGCACATCCCCTTCGTGTATTTGCGCGTTGTGACATTCGCCGCAGAATTTGACGAGCAGCGGTTGCACGTCGTTCATTGCTGCCTTGTCGTCGTTCCCTCCCAGCGGTGCTTCCGGTTTGTTGTTCTCCTCACCACTTACCGAACCAGCCACCGACAGCGCAAGCAGCGAGTAAAAGACGAGGGAGCGTTGGCATCGCGTGGAGCGACTCATGCTTGAATCCAAACGGGTTTGAGAGCAAGCGGCAGGCGACTGCAGCGGGACCTTGTCATCGAACGAACGAGTTTTCGATGAAAACAATTGTTTCATAGTATCTGATGCAATGCTGTTCGTGGGAGATCCATGCTTGGTAAGTGAATTCGCCCGCCGCCGTATCCGCGTAGCAGTGGTCCTCCCCGTGCCAATCACTTCACTCTTTGAAACAGCACTACCTTATCCGCGAGCCACAAAGTATTGTGGCGCAAGGAGTTCGCGAGTTCAAGACTGTTTTGGTGGCAAACGACGAAACGGATCTCTTCGAAGTTTAATGCGATGGAGTTGTCGCGCAGGCCCAAGTCCTGCGATGCAAGGTCGCTCGTCCAGTCATCGTCATCACGCCAAGCCTTCATGACCGTCGACCTCCCTCCTGATGGCTCTGTCGGCCGTTCCGCCAATATGCCACCAAGTGGGGATCGTCAGTAACTAGGACGTAGATGGCGAAGGTTTCTTACTTCCGTCAGGGATTTTCTTCCAACGCCAACGGCATGTTAAGAAATTTCGGCCAGGGACATTCGCGGAGTAGTCAATCCGCATACCGCGTTTGTTCTGGAGCCTGGGTGCTTCGTCGTGAACGCGACCGACTGGCTGGATGCCGACCAGCAAGCACAAATCAAGAAAGACAAGGGCGATGGCAGCGGCCACATCGCTGGTGGCTGCTTCACCGCGAACGTGGCCCAGGATGGCACGTTGTTGGGAACGCCGACTTTCCGTGCACTACTCGATCGGGACAAAATCGAGTGTTGGCCGGTAAGGCTCGGTGGCGACATCGCGTCTAGGTGGTGTCGGCGACTGATTCGGATTTATCCGCCACTACACAACACCTCCACGAGCACGAAAGGCCAACCAATGTCCACGACCACTCTCAACAAAACGACCGGCACACGACAACTGATTAGACATGCCCGCACATTGCACTTGACCGGAGCAAAAACGGCGGAAGCCATCGGACGGCATTCCGTCCGCTACAGCTTGGTCCTAGTGCAGTTCCGTTTTAGGTTTGGCGCTATCTGCGTAGACAAGGTAGATTCGGGCAACTCAAGAAGGTGTCCGCGATGGAAGCTTATAGTGCGGAATTTCGTGGCGAGGTGTTGGCCGCCTGCAATGCGAAGGAAGAAACTCGTGCGATCGCGATCCGTTTTCAGGTTTCGGAATTGTGGGTCCGATTGATTGAACAACAGCGTCGTGAGGCGGGGCAATTGGCACCGAGAATAGCGGCACCACGGCTATGCGAGCTTGTAAAACTCTTCCCAGCCTTTCCGTGGCGGATTGCCTTTGAGGAGCTCGTTGGCGCGAGCATTATTGGTAATCTGCTTCGTCTTGGCATCGAACTTGAGGTCCTCGCCTAAACGCTGGGCGATACAACCCAGCATGAAAACCTGAGTGAGCGGACCAGAAACAGCGAAGGACGAGTTGCAGTACGGATCGAGGCCGGCGGCTGCCTTCAGGAAGTTGTCCATGTGACTGGTTGACGTTTCGCTGACGGACGGCCCCGGAAGGTTTGCAGTGACTTCTTTTTGTCGACTTCCACCGACGATCTTGAGCGAAGCAGAATGCGTGCCGCCAACAAACGTGAGATCGTCACTATAGATCGCCTTGCCGCAACTCGGAATGTTTACTCCTTCTTCCAAAGGCGGACGATTCTTCACACCGTCGTACCAGTTGATGGTCATTTCCGGCATCTCGGGGCCACGCTCGGGGAAATCGAAAGCGATCGTTGTGCCGTGAGGATAAATGAAGTCATTCGGCTTATCGATCTTTTCGGCGCGAATCGTGTGCGGCAGACCTAGATTCAAGAAGCGATGAACTGTATCGAGGGTATGCGGTCCCCAGTCGCCGAAGGCACCGTTCCCATAGTCGTACCAGCCACGCCAGTTACCTGGGTCGTACTTGCTGCTGTACGGACGCTTCGGTGCCGTGCCCGCCCACACGTCCCAATTCATACCTTCCGGCATTTTCTCGGCAGCGGGAAAGCCTCCGATGTCTCCCCAGGGATGCCAACGACGGCCTTGGTTCATGCAGGCATCGACACGGCGAACGTTCTTGATAACGCCTTCATCCACCCAGGATTGAAACTGTAGACGTTGGCCACTTGAATGACCTTGGTTCCCCATCTGGCACATCACGCCATATTTCTTCTCGGCCGCCATCAACAGTTCACACTCTTCAAAAGTGTGAGCAAGTGGTTTTTCAACGTAGACATGAATTCCCAGTGACATAGCCAGCATGGCGATTGGGAAGTGGGCATGGTCAGGAACGCCGATCGTGCAAGCATCGATCTTGTCGCCCATTTTTTCAAACATCACACGGAAATCATCAAAGATCTCCGCGTCATCGCACTTGCCCTTCTGCTTGCTTTTGAAGCTTTCGGCACGCGAAGGAACTACGTCACAGAGTGCGACGCACTGGGTCAAACTGTGGCCGACCGCCGCGGAGCCAATTGAACCGCCTTGGTTCGTACAGCCAATGACGGCCAAATTCAACTTGTCATTTTTCGCAACCTGACCACCGGCGTAATCCGGAAGTAGCGCTGCTGCTGCGGATGCCAGAGCGGAACGCTGCAGTAACTCACGGCGATTCAATACTTTCATGGATCCAACCTCACTGCAATGAAAGAATTTCGAAGTAGGCGCAGTTCCCACTCTCGGCTACATGATTGTGGCAGCTCGAATGGCCGGTGGGAACCGGGCGGTCGATCGTGCGGGAACCGGAACGTCGAAAGTTAGTCAGCATTTTCAGTGGAACCTCACAGGCGGTATCAGCAGGACGACGAATCCCCGCTGGTGAAGATGCTCGCGCGAGATGTCGCGTTGACCCAACTCAAGGCCGCCTTTTCCGACTCATTAGCAGGGGGAATTCGTGCCCACTTCCAAACCCAAGCCAGGTTCTACGTGGATCGCCAGCAGATCACCCACCGCCGCCTGATGGCCGCCTGATGCAGTCCGTCAAAACATTTGCGGAAGTTCGCAAGTTCCTGGGAAAGAAGCGGCAGCGGCTGGGCCAGAATAGTCCTGTTTAATCTCCTGCAAGAAATGAAGCACGCGACGTCTTTTTGAGCAGTTCTACGATCCGCTGTCGAGGGGACAGCGATGATCGGTAGATACTCCGGACGATGTGACCGAGGCGGGCAGGCGAACGGACCGAAGGAAGTCTTACGCAAACGCGAAACCGGCCGCGGCCGCCACGCCAGCGCTCTTGGAGAAAGGCCGTTGCCCTCGCGTAGAACTCCGTCTCACCGTCCATGTGATACCAGTGATACGAACGGTTCGCATCCATGACCGCCTTACGCAGTCCCGGCGAACTCGGAACGCGGGCGATCAATTCCGCCAGTAATTTCTGCGATTGTAAGACGTTCTGCCGTGCCCACAGACTACGATTCGGTCCGGTCCGCCAGACGCAGGTGTACTTCGGCCCGTTCGATCTTGTCCGGCAGTTGCCGCGCGAGCTGCACTAGTCGGTATCGCTGCGGTGCCCAGTCCCACGGGTTGTCGGGCGAGAAGGAAATGAACGCCTGCATCTCCCGCCATTTTCCCGCGTTTCTCTGCGGCGAGTCGATCCTTCCGAGTTTTCGGAGAGCTTTAACACGCGTCATCAACCGAATCAAGCAAACTCAGCGTCGTCACAGTCTGCAGTGGGAGATGCCGACCAAGACGTTTCCATGGGCAACAAACGACCGGGCTCTAGCTACCGGGAGCACCGCCGTCGCCTCAATATCGTGAGCCGTCTGTTCTCCTGGTCGGTGGCGCTGGCGATGTCGACGAGACGCAGGCAATCGCTGCCCGCCGATTTTCTCTGACAAGCTGCTGGGCTAGCCACTACAGAAAGGTGGGGATGCGACCAAGTTGGTCGACAATCAACCACTGCTATTGTTGACGCCTTCTGCAATTCATCCAGAAAACTTGTAGAAACATGAGTTCGCACCATTCAGGCACAAGCGTCCGAGCCGTCAATCTCGGTGAAGAAGCAGCGAAGACGACCACGAACGAAATGATGTCAAAGCGGCAGTAACATACTTCGGTGCCAGTTGCATGGCGGCACAGCATTTGCGGTTATTGATTTCCGGCACGGGTCGACAATTTGGCTCTCGTCTAGTTAGGAAATGGCTCACACCCGCTCCTCACACTTCGGAATAATCAGCCATGCAAGTACTTACCACGAATTGCCCGTACTG
>JBGSHH010000944.1:0-6269 GCA_041752355.1 Pirellulaceae bacterium
GCCATCGCCACCGATACCGGTTGGTTTCGCTTTGGCTCGGCAACCAGTGGCACCTATCGGTTGGTGGCGCAGTTGATCGACGCCGGCGCAAGTCCCTCGGCCATCTATGGCGATCTGTATGAGCAAGACACGCTCGGACGAGTAAATTTGCGCGGGATCATCCTGTCGCGCGTGCAGACGGAATTCGATGGACGCCTGGCCCATACGCATGTACTGAAGGAAGATTTTATCACCACCGGCGCGCTCCCCAGCGACACCGAGGATGCGATTAATCTAGCGCTCGGCATCGCGGGTACACAGTTCGCCGTGATCTTGGTCGAACAAGCGACTGGCGGCTTTAAGATTAGCTTTCGCAGTCGTTGCGCGCTCGATTGCAGTCAGATCGCGAAGAATTTCGGCGGCGGAGGACATAAAGCGGCTGCGGGCGCGTTCGTCAACGGCGACTACGCCACAGCGAGCCAGCAAGTTCTTGACGTCGTGCGCACCGCCATGCGATAATCGATTTGCACTTCACAAGTTACATCGCGTGCCGTCACGCCTGCTGGGCAGGAGTTTTTCACGCCCCCTGCCCTGCCCCCACCAAAAATATCCCGCCGAAATATCCTACCGCGTCCCGCTTTCGCCTTTATTCGCCAATTATGCTAACAGTGTGGCTGCCTGGCGGCAGTTCGCTGGCCGGCATCCTATTTTATGGAGCAAGTCTGATGGCTCCCCGCTCGCTCAATCCTAACGCGTCCGACAATATCTCCAAGCGTCTCGCCGGAGAATCGAATCCGCCTGAACCAAGGCGGAATTTCTTCGTGGCGTTCTTGGCCGCCACCATTGGCCTATTCGTCGGCATCGTCCCTTTTAGCGCGGGGCTGGTGACCTTTCTCGATCCGCTGCTACGCAAGAAGGGCGAAAAAAAGTCCGACGCCAAACTGCTGCGCGTGGGACTGGCGGACAACATTCCGACCGATGGCACGCCGGTGCAAGCGCCGGTCATCGCCGATCTCACCGACGCTTGGAATCGCGAACCCAATCAACCGATCGGTGCGGTCTATCTGCGCAAGGAGAAGGACGGCACAATCGTCTGCTTCAACGCCATTTGTCCGCACGCGGGTTGCTTTGTCGGCTATGACGAGAACCGCCGCGTGTTTCAATGTCCCTGTCACACCAGTTCCTTTGAACTGGATGGCGCGCGCATCGAGCCCAGCCCTAGCCCGCGCGATATGGACCCGTTAGTCGTCGACAACGCCAAGCTCTTAGAGAACGGCGAGGTTTGGGTCGAGTTTGAGAATTTCTATCCTGGCACCGCGACGCGTGAGCCCAAATCATGAATAAGCTGATTGAATGGTTGAACCATCGCACGGGCCTCGATGAGCAGATGCACGATGCGCTGTATGAGAACATCCCCAGCGGCGCGCGCTGGCGGTATGTCAGCGGCAGCATGCTCGTGTTTGCGTTCGTCACGCAAGTGGTAACCGGCATCTTTCTCTGGATGAGCTACAGCCCCAGCAGCCAGACGGCCTGGGAAAGCGTGTATTTCATTCAATATCAAATGACTGGCGGCTGGCTGTTGCGCGGCGTGCATCACTTCATGGCGCAAGCGATGGTGGTGTTGCTAGGCGTGCACTTGCTGCAAGTGGTGGTCGATGGTGCCTACAAAGCGCCCCGCGAAGTGAACTATTGGCTCGGTCTGGTTTTGATGCAGATCGTGCTCGGCTTAGGGCTTACTGGCTATTTGCTGCCGTGGGACCAAAAGGGCTATTGGGCCACGAACGTCGCCACCAACTTGATGACGCTGGTGCCGTTTGTCGGCAAGGATTTACAGCAAGTTGTGTTGGGGGGCGGCGAATATGGGCATCATACGCTCACGCGCTTCTTTGCACTGCATGCCGGCGTGTTGCCGGTGACGCTGGTGATCTTCTTGAGCATGCATATCGCTGTGTTTCGTCGGCACGGCATCACCGCCAAAATCACGCCGGGGCGACCGGATCAATACTTCTGGCCGCATCAAGTGTTGCTCGATGCCGCCGCTTGCTTGATCTTGCTAGCAGTGGTGATGTTGGCGACCATTGGCTTTGAGTTCGATGGCCTGATGACCGGCAAGCTTGGCCCGCAGTTCGGCCATGGCGCGGAACTCGGCGCGCCGGCCGATCCTTCGGAGCAATACTCGGCCGCTCGACCAGAATGGTACTTTTTGTTCCTGTTCCAATTGCTCAAGTACTTCCACGGCGAGAGCGAATGGATCGGCGCGCTGGCGATTCCCGGCGCGGTCATGGGGATGTTGTTCTTGCTCCCCTTCATCGGCCGCGCCAAGATTGGCCATGTCTTCAACGTGCTGTTCATCTTTGTGCTGCTCGGTGGAGCGGCGGTACTTACCGGACTGGCGTTTGTCGATGACAACTACAACGTTGTCGCCGAAAAGCTCAATCTCGCGCCGCCGGAAATTTTGCATCCCGAGCATGTCGCCACCACGGAAGACAAATCCAAGGACGAGAAGCCGAAAGACCCTGTGACCGTCGATGACGAAACCATCAAGAAGATCAACGGTGCAATCGAATTCCACAAAGCCAAGGAAGACGCCGAGCGCGATTCGGCGCGCATGATCGAACTGGTCAATCGCCGCGTGATGAAGGACGATGGCGAGCTGTCCGATCCGCTGCTGATTCCCAAGCAAGGGGCCGTCTATCTGCTGCGCAACGATCCGCTCACGCAGGGACCAAAACTATTCGGCCGCCACTGCGCGAGCTGTCACGACTATGTCGATCCCGCTGGCAAGGACACCACCTGGAGCTTCGCCAATCAAATCCAATCGCCCCAAGTCGCCGCAGGCAAGAATGAAGTCCTGCGCGACGACAAAGGCGAAGTCATTTACGACGACAATCCCAATGGCGCGCCGAATCTCTACGGCTTCGCGTCGCGAGCTTGGATTCGCGGATTGCTTAATCCCGACCAGTATTCCCACGTTGAATATGGTCCGCCCATCAAATCGAAAACTCAGGACATCGCCAATCAGGCCAATCATCCCGAGAACTATCGCCGCGCCATCAAAGCGCCTTACTTCGGCAACACCGCCCATCGCGATGGCCGCATGGGCGAGTGGGTGAAGAAGCACGTAAAGAAGATCAGCGAGCCCGACCTCGACGCCATTGTCATCGCGCTTTCGGCGCAAGCGCGCTTGCGGTCGCAAGCAACGGAAGACGCCAAAGATGGCATGCAAATCGCGCAAGGTTTGGCGCTGATGAAGACCACCTGCGCCAATGGCTGCCATCGGGTCGGCGATCAAGGGCAACTTGGCATCGCTCCCGATTTGACAGGCTATGGTTCCTATGAATGGATGCTGGGGTTGGTGAGCGATCCATCGCACGAGCGATTCTATCGCAGCGAGAACGATCGCATGCCTTCGTTCGCCAAAGACCTGGAACATCCCGAGCGCAACAACGTCAGCGTGCGTGAATTGAGCTTAATCATCGATTGGCTACGCGGCGATTATTATCAGTCGGACGACAAGCAACCGGTCCTGCCGCATTCGGAAGAAGTGGCCCGCCACACTGTGGTTGCGGCGCGCACTACGGAATTGCCCACGCGCACGCTCGCCGGCGCTCCGACCGCTGCCGAACCTCTACCCTCCGCGCGTGCCGCGCAGTTGTTTAAGCAGAACTGCGCCGCCTGCCACAACCACTTAGACTCCTCCGGCCAAGGCATTGCCGCCCAGAAGCCTTCCGCTCCGAATCTGTATGGCTTCGCATCGCGCGACTGGCTGACCGGTTTGCTCGATCACGAAAAAGTCGCCACCAGCGAATACTTCGGCGGCACCACACATGCCGAAGAAGGGATGGTTTCCTTCGTGCAAGACGAACTCGGCGACCTCGATGATGTGAAGAAAGCCCAACTCGCACAGCTCGTGATCGCGCTCTCGGCGGCAGCCGAACTACCGGCCCAAAAACAGCTCGATGAGATGGCGGCGACTGAAGGGATCATCGAAAAGGGACGCGCCGCCATCACCGACGTGTTCGAATGCACCAACTGCCATAAATTCGGCGACGACGGCGAAGCCGACGCCCCCGACCTGACCGACTATGGGTCGCTCAGTTGGCTCAAAGCGTTTGTCAGCAATCCCGGCGAGTCGCGCTTTTACGGCAAAAGCAACGACCGCATGCCCGCCTTCCATCGCCATCCCAGTACCAAACGCAATCTCCTCAACGACGCCGACCTGGAACTGCTCGCCAAGTGGCTCCGCGGAGAAAAGGTTGATCCGTAAATCGCCTTGACCCATCGTCGCCTGCCCTACCCTGAACGGACAAGCATTCTTGTCTTAGGTGGGGTAGACGTTCCAGTTCACTTTACTAGATCCCAGGCGGCGTTTTTTCTGTTCACATTTCACCTAACGTGTTTACTTGCGAGACTTTGCGCCCATACAAGATTGCGTCCGCGAAGCTTGGCGGTCTTGTAAATGCGAAATCTCGTTCTTGGACTTTTGCGTCAGGCCCTGTGGCGACCTCTTCAGGCGCACTTTACTAGATCCCGACGCGTGTTTTCTTTCTGTTTGCATACTCGCTAACGTATTTCTTAGACAGACTTTACGTAGATACAATAGTGAGTTCTCGAAGTCTGGCGCTCTCGTAAAAGTGAAAACTGTCTTTTGGACTTGAGCGTGAAGGCCCCCGGCGGCGACCACGGGAATTCGACGCCGTTTTCAACCGCCGCAGACGATTCCCCAGCCTGCCTTCGCGCTGCGGCAAAGCAACTCCCGTCCCCACGGCAGCGACTCAAGCGATGGCCGTTTTGCCATCCCGCAGTGTATCACCTACGAATCATGTTGTCAATATGTCTTTGCAATTTAGACATAAGATTCCAGACATCCTTCTCGCCTTACGATGGAGCGGGGCGGAGTATTTGCACCTGGTCGACGGGACCGGCGGCAAGTGCCTGCATCGAAATCGCCCCGGTCCGGAGGACCCAAGAACCTAACCCAGGCATGAAATGCCTGCACTACCACGCCTATCCCAACCTTCTCTCCACGGCCCTCTCAGGAGCCACACTGATCGACGACCGCCTCTGCCTCGCCGTCTTCTTCGCTCGCGATTCCATGTCACTCTGGCATTATGCATGTCCTTATGCCTTCGTTCTTAGAAAGCTCAACTTGACGGGCGACGCGCCGCAACCGACACTTACGGCAACCCTGAGGTTCTCGAAGCCCCAAGTTCCACTTGGGGCACGCCGTAAAGGCAAAGTGAGCACGGGGCTATTTTTTGGCTTGGCTTTCGTATTCGTCACGGAGCGACGAACCAAGTCGCGCGGCGCTACTGGATTTCGCGGTGTAGCGGGAACGATGAACAATCTCTGTCTCTCTCGATTGGTCATAGATATTGTTGGCGAACTTCGGCGAGGACAATCGAATGCCCGAGTCAAAGCACACATTAGAGGAAGTGCTAGTCCATGCAAGCTTTTTGGTCGTATGAATCGGCTACCTTTGGTGTCCTGCAGGTCTCGCTAGAGATTTGTTTGGCTGGCTCGGAGCGACACTGGTTGTCTATAAATGTCAGCTGATTTCGCGCGACATGCATTGGCGGATAAGATTAATGACCACATGCGCTCTGGTAGTTGCTTTCGCGATACTAATTGTGTTTCTTGTTTTTCGAATCTTCGGGTAGGCAGTTGTGGTGTTGCGCCAGGCAAAAGAACGTGTCGAGAATGCGGCGATCCCGGACATTGTCCCTACTACTCCTTGAAGCTCCACGCATGATAACTATTTGTATCTTCCTTTGCATTTCGTGGATGATCTTCGTCAATGCACGCCAACGCGGTGGACCCGTTTGGCTGAATCTAATTCACGGTGCCTTTGTACTCATGCTGTCCACGGCATTCTTCTCGTTTGTCGAGTGCATGTGGTTCTTGCGGTTGGCATTTCGCTCTGAATGGAGCGAGGCGTGGCGATATATCACGCTCGGCGCGGCGGACCATCAATCGATGATTGCGACCGCGCGTGCCATTGCCTGGGGAGCAGACGTTGTTTCCTTTTGCCTGGCGGGGGCTCTCATTGCAAGAAGGTCGGCAGCTCGACGGCTTGTCGTGGCGCTGTCGATACCGCTGCTCTGTATTTATGCGACCCGCTCGGGCTTGACGTATTGCGCGTGGGTGCAGTCCTTTACGATGGCAAACCTAGGGAAAGGCTCGCTTATATACATACTCGTGTTCGGGTGGTTCTACCTCCTGGCGATCTGGTTCTACCGTAGTCAGTTGTCGGCGGAACTCTTTTCGCCCCGAATCGAATCCAGCGCATC
>JBGSHH010000945.1:0-6506 GCA_041752355.1 Pirellulaceae bacterium
GGCGAACTCGCAGGCGTCGGCAAAATCGATCTGCCACTCACCGCCACCGTCGCGGGCAAATACGACGCCTTGATCGACTTCTCTTCGCCAGAAGGTGCAGAGTCGGCCATCCACATCTGCGTGGCCCATAAAATTCCGCTGGTAATGGCGACGACGGGCTTATCGGAAAATGCGAAGAAGCAGCTGTACGCTGCAGGCGAAGTGATCCCCGTTGTCTGGTCGCCTTCGATGAGCACGGCAGTGAACCTCACGATGAAACTCTGCGCTATGGCCGGTAGCGTGCTCAAGAACCTGCCCAGCGGCTGCGATGTGGAAATCATCGAGCGACATCATCGCTTCAAGGAAGACGCCCCCAGCGGTACGGCGCTGAAGTTTGGCGACATCATTGCGGGCGTGATGGGGCAAGCGAATCATGTCCATGGTCGCGAAGGCAAGACCGGCCAGCGTGCACTCAATGAAATCGGCTATCACGCCGTCCGCACAGGCGATAACCCGGGCGAACACACGATTATCTTCGGCATGCTGGGCGAAACGATCGAACTCACCGTCAAAGCCTCGAATCGCGATTGTTACGCGCTAGGCGCGATTGAAGCCGCGAAATTTGTCGCGAAACAAAAACCCGGCATGTACACGATGTATGACGTGCTAGGGCTGTAATCTCTGGCTTTTATTGGTCATTCGGACTTCGTCATTCGTCATTTCCCTTCCCTATGGCCAAATGCAACCAAGGCTACCTCTGCTCCGTCTGCGGTCGCGATGTCGAGGATATGATCGATAGCGACTTGTACCTGCGGTTCATCCTGGGACAGGTCGATGCCGAGACGCTCCACACCACGCCAGAGCGTCACATCCACTGCAATCCCGCGCTCGCGCAATTCATCATCGATGAAGCCTTTACACCAGCGGTAATTGTCGAAGGGGATTTCGATAAACGCTTGCTCGATGCGAGATACCGCCAGCGGCAGGAAGAGCGAGTGACCCAGGCCTGGCGGCGTTTGCGGGAGGTCGCCAAGAGCGATGTGCCGCTCACCGAATACCCAGTTGATCGCGCAGCGGAAGAGCTTTAGTCATCGGCTAAAAGTTCGGTGCCACTTCTCCACTATCGCGACTTCCCAAACGCTGAAACATCGCCGCGTCCGCTTCATAACCAATCGGGCGCACCGAGCCATCGCAGAAGACATAGTTTACGCCTGCGGGATGCGTGCTGCCAAAGGCATAGCCATCGTCGTAGCCTGCGCGATCGCGGCGCGGAGGATAGTTAGCGTTGGTGGTGCGAAACTGGTCGTTGTTGTAGCCAGTGAAGATGCTCTCGTTGTCGTGGCCCACCATGCCAGTATCGTAGTGATTGGCAGGCAAGTATTTCTCGCCCAACAGTATCGTATTGCTCTTGCCATCGCGCACTGTGGCTGGATTCACCGTGCTCCGTTCGAAACTGATGCCAGTGCTGGTCATCGTTCTCCAAGCGAATGTGGTGTCGCCAAGCGCGAGCGTAGTCGGGCCAGTGATATAACCATCGGGGACGCTCCCTTCATTCGCGGCGTAGTCGGTGCGGTTGACGTCATTGGGCGTGCCGTTGTCGTTGGCGTTATACGCGACCGTCGTGCCGTCCCATGGTTTGGGATAGAGTTTGGCCGCACGGCGCGAAGGGCAATTAAACATCGCCAGTGGCGTGCGGCACAGTTGATTGGCCGTCGCGCGTTTGTTAGCTGCCGATTGTCCCCGTCCGAGTTCGAAGAGGTTGTCTTGCTCGATGTAAGGGAGGACGGTGTAGGTCCAGCCGCATGGTTGTTCCTTGCCGAAACCGCGATCGGGATCGCCCGTCCAACGATATCCCCAACCACCGGTTGGATAGTGCGAATGCGCCTGAGTGTGTTGCAGGGCTCCTAGGCCGAGTTGCTTCAGATTGTTTTGGCATTGCAGCCGTCTTCCCGACTCCCGCGCCGCTTGCACCGCGGGTAGTAGCAAGCCCACCAGAATCCCGATGATGGCGATCACCACGAGCAGTTCAACGAGTGTGAATGCGTGACGATGATTGGTGTGAGAAGGAGTGGCAGTATTGTTCACGCGAGCGCTCCAAGGATTCAATTCTATCAGGATCGCGTAATAGGGACGCGTGTCAGTTGAAAGTTCCCGAAAACGCAGTGATTTGCCCAGCTTTCTTTCTCAGAGGGCATCGCTAGCGCGCGGCGGCGGCAAGGGCTCATTGTCGTCCGGCAGATCCGCGCTACGCATGGTCCGAACCGTGTATTCCACCTTTGGATCTTCGTCTAAAGCGTGCAATTTGGGCCGGGGCGGAATGTTTTGTATCGCTAGTTTACGCTTCTCTGGCAAAGAGATGATCCGTACCAGAACCGCCACCGCGCCACCCACGAGGCTGAACATCAGCGGCGATAACAGTAGCAGCCCAACATAAACAGCGCTGGAGTTGTCGGCAAAGAGCGGGCCGTCTAGTCCTCGCTCGGCGCTATTGGCAATCGCGCTCATCCATTGAACCGCGAGGGACATGCTAAACCAACAAGCCGCCCAGAATGGTACCGCTCCGGCGACCATTCCGCCCAAGAAGAACGCCTGACGATTCCCGCGTGCATACGTCACGCCGGCAATCCAAAAACTAGGGCTAACCCACAGCATGCACGTCAGTACCGGAATCGACACGACTCGTGGTGCCACGAACAGCAGCGCCAAACCGACAGAAATCGCCGACATTAAGAGCATCAATGTCATCAGGCGAAATTGCATGGCGAGCTTTCCTGGCGATGGAAACTAGCAGGGAGCAACCATCACGAATTCGGCTTTCGATTGCAAATACTCACGCATTTTTCACGGCAGGCGGGAAGCCTACCCCACGAGGGCAATAGCGCCATGTACCACGACTAGCTCGCCGAGTTCGGCGGGGACGATGCGATAGGAGTTCAATAGCGGTGGAAAAACGTAACGCTCGACTTCGTCGCGCACTGGCGCAAAGAACCACTGCTCGCCGATGAGCGAGACACCGCCACCCAGCACAATCACTTCCGGTGCCAGTAGCGTGATCGTCTGCGCGATCGCCCAGCCGAGCGCTTGACAGGCTTGCCCCAAGCATTCGCGGGCGATTTCATTCCCTTCGGATGCGGCTTGGGCGACCATTTTGGCGGTGAGCTTGTCGGGATCTTTATCGCAACGTTGCAAGAGATCGGCTTTGTATTCCTCGTCGGTCAATTCGACATCGGCCAGACGTTGGCGGCGTTGATAGCGCTCGGTTTGCAAGAGCATCGGCCGGACGTGTTCCATTGACTGCGACACTTGGCCGCTCAGTCGGTTCGCCGCGAGCGAAGAAATGCCCCAACCGCTGGCCATCGATTCGACCGTCGCTTCCGGGCGATCTTCGTGCAATCCCGGCCGCAAGTGGCCAATCTCCGCCACCGCCGGCCGACCGTTGCCATATAGCTTGCCATCGATCACAAAGCCGCCGCCGACGCCTGTGCCGATGGTGACGTAGAACACCGTCTTCGCCCCCCGCCCTGCCCCGTAGCGCGCTTCGGCCAGCGCCGCCATGTCGCAGTCGTTGCCAATTTGCGTTGGTACGTGGAACGTATGTTTGCACCAATCGACGAGCGGAAAATCTTCCCAGCCAGCGATCTGATGACTCTTGGTGGTGCGACCGGTCGCCGTATCGCACGGGCCGCCAAAGCCGATGCCGATCTTCTCGATGGGAAAACGCTGCGCCAACGCGATGCCAGCCGATTCGATCTGCTCCAAGATGCCTGCCGCGCCGCGTGTCGGATCGACGGTTCGCCGCTCGATACCGACCAACTCAGCGCGCTGGCCGTCGCTCACGCCCAGTTGCAGTTTCGTCCCGCCGATTTCGATGCCCAAATACATAGGAAGCAATGACCCAATGTAGGAATGACGAATGACCAATGAAATTGTTATGCGGTTCGCCCATCCGAATCATTGGTCATTCGGATTTCGTCATTCGTCATTTCCCCTTCCCGTACCGTCCCTCATGATTGATCCGCGCGAACACATCATTCAGCACCCAGTGAAACAAGCATAAGTGGATGCTCTCGACCATGCCCATGTCGTTCAAATCGACATGCAGGCCATGCTTTTGCATCTGCTTGAGTTTGCCGCCGCTGTAGCCTGTGAGGCCAAATGTGATCAGGCCGTGGCGATTGGCCCAGTCGACGGCGTTAAGGACGTTGGGGCTATTGCCACTGCCGCTGATAGCGATCACGACATCGCCTTGGCTGCCATAGTTCATGAGTTGCTGCTGGAAGATTTGGTCGTAACCGACATCATTCCCCACCGCCATGATCCAGCCTTGGTTATCGGTGAGGCTAAGGACTTTGAGCCGCTTTTTGGTTTCGTCTTTGAGATCGCTTTCGCGGAGCGAGCTTTTGCCGAGATCTTCCGCGAAGTGCGAGGCGGTGGTGCCGCTGCCGCCGTTGCCGAAGATGAAGACGAACTTCTCGCGTTCCCAGGCTTGATAGATCAAATCGGCCCAGAGCTGCAGATCGGCCTGATTCGTGCGGTTGATTTCGTCGTTGAGTCGTTGCAAATAGGCCGGTTTATCGAGCGTCGCGCCGAGCATGGTGGGTTCCTGGCAAGCGGGTGGTGAATGCCAAAATAGCCTACGTTCTAGCGGCCCGATTCACAACTCCACATTGGCGGGACGATAGAAGAGGGCCACCGGCAGGATGATCAGCCCGCAGAGCGCGAAGATGAATGTATGCGGCATTCCCAGCCCATTCACCAGATAGTGGAACACCGTATAGAGCGCTCCAGATAGCAAAATGGCGGTGAAATTGAATTGATTCATCACCGCGATGATTCGCCCACGCTGTTCCTCAGGTGGTCGGGCTTGCACGAAGACTTGAATCGGAATGGCGAACAAGCCGGCCGAAATACCTAGCAGCAGCATCACCGGCACGCTACCACCAAAGCCGAGTAACTGTTTCCCGTCAGCGGTATAGATGCCCATCAAACCGAGCAAAATTACGATCCCCCAGGCACCCATCCGCGTAACGCGAAAGTCCGCTTTGCCGCGACAGAGCTTGCCAGCGATCACCGCGCCGATGGCGATACCGATGCCAATGCAACCGTTGAGCAGGCTGGTGAGTGTGTTGGCTTTGTCGGCGCTGAGGTCCATTTCATTGAGGCCGACGTAGTTCACCACCGGTACGCTCAATCCGGAGACGAGCCAGAACATCGACGACGCGAGCAAGGCGAAGAGCAGCGGCTTGTCGTTCCACAGGACGGCGCGCGTGTCGGCGGGAATTCCGATCGCTTCCCAGCTAAACGCCAGGTTCGGCATCGCAGGTGGGGCGCTGCGGATGGTGAACGCAGTGGCCGTGCCGACGATTGCGATCACGACGCAGGCCAGCGAACCGATCCACAAACGCGAAGCATTGGCGATGCCGTCGGCCTGCGTATCGACCAGCAAGTCGCGAAAGATACCGGCGGTGATAGTGCCGGTAATGATCGCGATGAATGTTGTCATCAAGATGATGCCGTTGGCGCGCGGCAGGTCGTTTCCGCGCAGCATCTCCGGCAAGATGCCGTACTTGCCGGGGCCAAAGAATGCGCTTTGCGCTCCCATGCAGAACAACACCACGAGCAAACCCGTGTAGCCCGTCCAACCATAAAACAGGAACCCAACCACACCCAGCAGCATCATCACGATCTCGGCCGCCTTCGACCAGACGATGACGGAACGCTTGCGGTAGCGATCGGACAGATAGCCGGCGTATCCGGAGAAGAGCAAAAACGGCAGCGAGAAGACAATCGTCGCCAGGCCTTGCTGGTCGGTGCTATCGCTGGCTTGCGCGCCGGCGACCACGATGGGAACCGCCAGCAGCAGCATCAGTTGTTTGAAGAGATTATCGTTGAACGCGCCCAGAAACTGCGTCGCGGTCATGCCCCAGAATGACTTATCACTCATCAAGGGCGGCAGCGCATCGGCGGACGCCAAAGCGGGAGCGTCGTCGGACAGCACCGCGGGAGATTCGTAAGGGTTCGCCGCTGGCGAGGCTTCTTTCACGCCGGTGTTCCTTGGATCGTTGCGAAGAGACTGCGCCGCACTGTTTCCTGGCTGAGAATATACCCCGAGCCGGAAAGCTGGGAAACCTCATAACGCAAGAAGCACCAGGTGAACTACGTCAAGGCGCGCCAGCTATGGGGAGCGTTCACGCAAAGCGAGGACAGAGTTGGCGACCATTTCGAAGCCTTGTTGCGTGTAACCGCCACCTAGCACCATGGCGACGGGGAAGTTTCGCGTTCTCAAGTGTCGCACCACCCACACGTCTCGCTCCAGCACTTCGGCCGACGTAAGCGCAAGCGCGCCCAAAGGGTCGTCTTGATGGACGTCGGTGCCGGCGTTGTAGATCGCCAGTCGAACCTGCGAGCCAGCGGCGGCGAGTGTGTCGACAAACGCAGGCAATTCCCGTTGCAGCGTCAGCAGATAGTCTTCGCCGCGGGTGCCGATCTGCAAGGCGCAGCGGTGATCAATGCGGGCCTGAGCGACA
>JBGSHH010000946.1:0-12322 GCA_041752355.1 Pirellulaceae bacterium
GCCGTCACCTGTGGCTGAGTTGGCCAGCGTCGGATAGATTTGTGCGTCAACGAATTGGTAACATAACACGATGTCGCGCGGCTCGCAGCAGGTTATTGCATGGCGAAAATAGCGAAACGCAAAGGGGCGAGTCGGCGAGCAGATATTCCACCGGAAATACTCGCGCAATTGAATGCGGGAACGCTCGAAACGGCGACGCTAGCGGAAAGTTTGGCCATCGACTACACGGCGCTGCTGTGTGTCGCGCTTCCCAAGCATGCCGAGGCGGCTCGGCGTTGTTTCGCCGCCGAAGATGGTATCAAACGACGCATGGAACTCGCAGGCGCCTTCTTGGCTAATAAGGCGAATGACAGAGACCTGTCACGCTTGGCCAAACACGCTTCCGACACGGTGCGCGGTTGGGTGCCATTCGCGATCGGCCTGTTGCCTAGTTTGTCGTTGGCGGATCGCTTGAACAAGGTGCAGCCGCTAGCCGACGATGCGCATTTCGGCGTCCGGGAATGCGCTTGGATGGGTGTTCGCCCGCACATCGCCACGGATATTGAGACGGCCGTTGTCGAATTGGAGAGTTGGACAACGTCAGCATCTGCTTACATTCGCCGTTTTGCTGTGGAAGCCACTCGTCCGCGAGGCGTGTGGTGCGCGCACATTACGGAGCTAAAGGAGTCGCCAGAGCAAGGCCTGCCGCTGCTCGAACCGTTGCGCGCCGATGGCGAGAAGTATGTGCAGGATTCCGTCGCCAACTGGCTCAACGATGCGGCCAAGAGCCAGCCCAAGTGGGTGCAAACACTTTGTCGCCGCTGGCTGCGAGAATCTCCCACCGTCGCCACCCGGCGCATCTGCCAACGAGCGCAGCGAAGCATCTTGTAGCGAACAGCGACTAGGCGTCATAGATCTTAGTCATCGCTTGCACACGTTGGGCGATCTTGTCGCGGAGTTTGGGTGGCGCGAGGACTTCGACCTGATCGGCGTAGCCCATGATCCACCACGAAATCTCATCGACGCCGGAGACGGTGACCCGAAACTCCAGCGAGCCATCCGCGTCAAACCTCAATCGCTGCGTAGGATGCCATTGCACTTCCCCGACATTCCGCGCCACCAGCGAAGAGAAACGCAGCACCACTTCCTCATCGGGGCCATCGACGCGAATCATCCGCCAGGCATTGCCGAGGTAACGCTCGAGCGAGAACGAGTCAGGGATCTTGTAGTGATCGTCGAGCAATACCGTTTCGCGAATCCGCGCGAGATTGAACGTGCGCGGCTCGCAATGCAGCGATGATCGCCCGATGACGTACCAGCTATGATTGTGAAACAGCAAACGATAGGGGGAAAGCTTCGTTTGAATCAACTCGCGATCGGAGAAACTGTCGTAGCGGATGCGAATTGGTCTTCGATCGCGCAGGGCTTGCACCAACCTTTGGTAGACTTCGGTTTGGTCGTCGACTTGTTGCACCGAGGGCAAGCGAATTTGCACGGTATCAGCCAGCAGGCGAAGTTCCTCGCGCAACCGCGTCGGTAGGTTGTTTTCGATCTTGAGCGCGGCGCTGCGAGCGGCGCTTTGAAACGGGAGTCGCCCATCGGAACCGAGTTCGTAGCAGAGCACCACAATCGCCAAGGCTTCTTGCGGCGTGAAATTCGTCGGCGGCAAGAGTTGCGAGCCAGCCAGGCGATAGCTCTTTTCGGCGTCGTTGTAGATCAGCGGGACGCCTGCCTGTCGCAGGGCGTCCAAGTCGCGAAAGATCGTCCGCCGCGTCACGTGGCATTCATCCGCCAAACTGGCGACGTTCTGTCCCCTGCCACCTTGCAGCAGACTAATCAGCTTGATGAGCCGATGGATGCGCTTCAGATTCATGGCAAGGGATGATCGGTTATTCCTCGTGGTTGACCTGCCGCACAGTGCCGGAAGCTTCTGGCGTGCCGCGGAGCGGATTCAGGCCCAAGTCGTTCCAGTCGAATTTCTCTTCAGGGCGATCGCCTGCGAACTGCGTGGCCGGAGGAGCGACTTGCGTGACCGGTGCCGAACGAGGCAGCGGAGCAGGCTCGTCGATCATCGGTACGGCTTCTTCGATCACTTCGCCGCTGAAGACTTTAGGCGTCGCGCCCCGCACACCGTCGTCGGTGTCTTGGATTTGCTCCACAGCACCCCGCGACATCACCTTGGGACGTGTCCAACCGTAATCGAGGTAAGTGCTGGCGTCACGCTCGCGAGCACGACCCAAAGCATCCCAGTAAGCCTTCTTCGGCCAAGGGCCTTCGGCAAGTTGGATGCCACAGTATTCGAGCAGCGAACCCTTGCGATAGTGGACCAACGCGATCGCCTTGTTGTACTCGGCGACGGCCCGGTAGTAATCGACTTGCGACTGAGCACGGCGACGCTGGGCATCGAGCACCGTGTCGAGCGAGGTCTTGCCGTTGAGGAACAGCGTTTGGGCCGATTCGACTTCCTTCTCCGAGGCGTTCAAGCGATTGAAGTGCGTTTGAGCGAGCAAGTATTGGGTGTCCACAGTGCGGACGGCGTTGGTCAAAAAGTGCGAAACGTTGAGTTCCATTTCTTCCAGGACAGCTTTCTCACGGGCCATCGAGAGTTCCGCATTGCGAACACCGGAGAGTTCGCGACGAGCACCAAACTTCGGTGGAATAAACTCCAAGCCTAAACGCGACTCTTGGAACTCTCCGCCCGTCAGCGTATCCCAGGCTTGTGAATTGACTTGCGGATAGTCGATGCCATTGCGTTCTTGACCCAAGCCATAGTTGTCGCCCAAGCCCAACCAACGATAGAGCAACGTCACGTTCACTTGCGGCAGGAGCTGATTGCGAGCGGCAATGAGTTGCAGTTCGCGTTGCTTGATAGTCCACTTCTGGCGGCGTAGTTCGACGCTGCGCGTGAGGGCTTCGGCGTGGATTTCATTCCAGTCGAATTCCACGCGAGCAGTCGAAGGTTCATCCGAAGGACGAATCAGGCGGCCATCGGTGGCGGAAAGACCCATCAGGAAGCGCAAGGTGTTTTCGGTGTTGTAGACGTTTTGCAACTGCGTTTCGACTTGAGCGCGAAAGGCGAAGTATTGTTCGCGTGCTTGCGCTTCTTCTTGGGTACCAACAGCACCTTCGGCTTGCTTGAGACGGGTGGCACGCCACGAACCTAAGGCACTGTCGCGGCCGGTTTTGGCCGTTTCGAGGGCGCGATAGACGGCGTTGAGTTCCCAGTACGACTTCTCGGTATCGAACACATGATTGCGAACCGCCGCTTCAAAGTCGGCCAGTGAAACATCGGTGCGGAGGCGAGCCAGGACGATCGGCAACCGATTGATTTGCGTGCCGCGACCGCGACCCAGCGGAATCTTGGCTTCCGCTTCCAAGGCTTGGAACCAGTCGCTCGGCAAGGCACGACCAAAACCGCGGTTGTTGTCGTCAAAGATGGTTTGGCTGCGGGCGGTGAAGATCGTACCGGCGGTGGTCTTTTTGCTCAAGGCAGCATCGACCTGGCCGAGGTTCTGCTTCAACACCAGCGGCACGAAGGGGAACTGTGCCTGGTTGATGTTTTGGGGGCGATCGGTTTTCTGCCAAAAGGCTTGCGTGGTGAACTGAGCGTCGAAATCGGAGAGGGCCGTTTCGATGCCGGTTTGGGGATCGGTTTCGATGATGGAAGGATCGTAGATCGTTTGACCCGATTGCAAACCGCGCAGAATATCTGGCTGGAAGATTTGCGTGGCGGCGTTGGACTGCGCGCCGACGCTCTTTAAAACCTTGCTGTTTTGCAAAGCGATGGAGATGCAGTCCTCAAGTGTGAGATCCCAGATCTCGAACTTGTCGCTGTTGGAAATGGTCAGCGGCGCTTGCGCATTCTCCACCTCGGACAATCGATTGACATCGAGATCGGGTTCTTCGATCTCAGCTGCCACATTGAGGAACTGGTCGAGATCGCCATCTTCGTGGAAGTAGAACGGCTGCGACGGGTGGCACCCGGTCGCGACCGAAATGGCGATTAGCACACATGTCCAGGCTGTACGAAATTGCCGACTCATCAAAGGTCCCATCCTGTGAAGGCTCGTTGTCGCGGCCGAACTGCGGATGAATCAGGGGCCACCGCGCACGCTCGTTCGCGATGACGCGAACTCGCTAGCACGATGGAAGTAATCCGAAAACTGTCAGGCCCCCCTGACCACCGCAGTCGTCACGCGACGTGCGCCAAAGCGCTCATCTTCATGGCAGACCAATCGGTAGCCTAGTTATCGTCCGCGTGACCGTTAAACTTTTGGCAATCAACGTAATCGGCAAAGTTTTTCTGGTGTGCAGATCGTAGCGATCGTGAACGATTGTCGCGACGCTGAAAAACCCAATAAGAAAGGGGCCTGTGCGGCCCCTGGGGTTTGATTGTGGTGGGATAGAGATTTCTATCTGCCCCACTCAGGCTCTAGGCACCGGTCGTGGCGAGCGTATCGTCTTGGGGAGCGACAACTTTAAGCAGGTCATCCAAGGCCGTCTTGGCTTCCAGCACGTTGGCTTCCCGCGTGCGTCCCGTGAAACGGCTAGCGTGGGGGAACAGCGAAACGGGGCCTTCGTATCCAATCTCGCCTAGCATTGCAATCACAGCGGAGCAATCAATGGCGCCACCTTCGGTCGGCAACAGGCGGTCGGTCTCTTCGGCGGTGGCGGGATCGATCTCGGCGGGAGCATCGGCGATTCGCACGGCGATGATGCCTTCGCTACCTAGTTCCTTCACTTGGTCGACCGTGCCACCACCGACTCGCCAATTCCAGGTGTCATAGACCAGGCCAACATTCTTGGCACCGATCGTCTTGATCAAGGTCAGCAAGGCATCGGCCTGATGGATAAACTCAAAGCGATTCTCCACGCGACGCGCGGGAGCAGCCAAGAGCACCAAGCCGAGCTTCATGTCGAACTTCGCCACGATCGCCGCGACTTCGGCCAGCCGCTTGCGGTGCAATTCGAAATTCTCATGGTAAGGCAGGTCGTCGCTGCCGGGTTGGATCACGGCGAAGCAGCCTTTGCCCCCCAAAGATCGGGAGAGTTCGAGCGCGGAGTTTAAGAGCGGTAGGTCGCTTTGGAAGGTCGCTTCATCTGCCAGCCAGCGGATGGGCAAATCGAACCCGCCGACCGCGATATTGGCACTGCTCAGGAAGCGGCCTGCCTGCTCGACGCCGCTGTTTTGCGCCCGTTTGGCCAGGTCAATGATGTCTAAATCGAGGCCTTTGAAGTCGTGGGTCAAAGCCAACTCGATCAGCTCGCTCTGTCGGCCAGAAATCCCTAATCCGTCAGCACTTAGGTTCTTATACATCATATAGCGAGCCCTCTCCGTTAGATGCCTTTTTCGCCAGCGGGGTGGCACAAATCGCACCCAGTACCGCGCTGGCCTCCGTTCGTAAAACCAAGTCCCTGAGTATGACGGATAAGTGGCTTTTTAGGAAGGGGAGTGGAATCGATGCATACCCACAAAGGGTGGTTTTTGAAGGTCGTGTAAACACCCGCCGACGCTGATAATGAGGTAGGATTGCGGGGGTTTACGCCACGATTTGGCTGGTAACTGGCTTGGGAACGTCGATGCCATTAAATTTGTTGCAACTATTGGTTTTGGCGGTGGTCCAGGGGATCACAGAGTTTCTGCCTGTTAGTTCCAGCGGGCATCTGGTGCTGCTATCAGACCTAATGATGGGGGGCGACCAAGAGGCGCTCGAGAGTTTCGTCGAAGTGAACATCGTCCTGCATATCGGCACGCTGTTCTCCATTCTCGTTTACTACTGGCTGCATATCGGGCGGCTATTGCGCGAGGATCGCCGCGTGGCCGGACTGCTCATCGCAGGCACGATTCCGGCGGTGGTCGTGGGGTTGCCGCTGAAAGAGCTTTGCCCCCAGGTGTTGAGCAATCCACTCTTGGCGGGCGTGATGCTGATCGTAACAGGTGGGCTGTTGCTGTTGTCCAAGCGTTGGCAAAGCGGCCAACGCGAGTACGCCCAACTTCCCTATTGGCAAGCGATGCTAATTGGCTGCGCGCAAGCTTGTGCGGTGCTGCCCGGACTCTCGCGAAGCGGTACGACGATCGCGGCGGGACTGGGACTGGGATTGGCGCCGAAGCAAGCGGCGACGTATTCGTTTCTGATGGCGCTGCCCGTGATTGGCGGCGCTGGTGTGTTGGAAGCGATCAAGATGGCCCGCGGCACGCCGATTCAATTGCCTGCTGGTCACTTGCTGCTGGCGGCTTTGGTGTCCTTCGCGGTGGGACTGGTTTCCATCGCCGCGCTGATGCGCCTGCTCCAACGCGGCAAGCTCTATTACTTCGCCTGGTGGTGCATCCCGGTGGGCTTGGCGGTGGTGGTTTGGCAACTGGGGCGGTAAAGAAATGTTGAATTTGTGCGACTTTTGCCGTAAAGTGAAAGTATGTCCACAACACACAAACCAAAGAAGAAAGAACCGACACGGCTGGAAGCTCGTGTGACTGCTTCGCAAAGGGAGTTGATCGAGCGAGCCGCTGCATATTCGGGCCGATCTGTCACCGATTTCGTCACTACGACCTTGGCCACGGCGGCAGAATCAATTGTTCATGAGCATGAAGTTTTACGGCTGAATCAAGCGCAAAGCGCTGCTTTCGCCGCAGCGCTGCTTAATCCTTCTCCTCCCACTGCGGCCTTGCGAAAAGCCGTGGAACAACATCGTCGCAACGTCAAAGACCGATAAACCAATTCATCGCGGAGGCGTTGAACGCCAAGCACGACCGCCAACGATTTCGCTGTGGCAATGACGAACTTGATCGCTGGCTCCAGCAACGCGCGCGACAAGATCAAAAACGTCACGTGGCGGCAGTCTTCGTCTTTACGCCGCACGACGACATCAGGCGTATCGCCGGATTTTATTGTTTGAGTTCCGCGTCGATTTCCCTAGCGGAATTGCCACCGGCAGTGACGAAGAAGCTTCCTCGCTATCCGTTCATACCTGCCGTTCTGATTGGACGACTTGCCAGGGATCTGAATTTTCCTGGCATTGGCAGCGATTTGCTGGTCAACGCATTGTCGCGAATACGGCGGATTTCCGATGAACTCGCCGCAGCCGTCATACTCATTGACGCCAAAGACGACAAAGCGATTAGGTTTTATGAGCGGTTCGGTTTTGCCGCTATCAACGATTCAAAACGACGAATGTTCGTGTCCATGCAAACGGTTGCGTCTGTGATTTCGCAACCCTGATAGTTATCGCTCGCGACGACCCTACTGCCTACGCAATGGAATCTGCGGCAGCGTGCGTTGCGCTTGATTTGACTCTTGGCGGAGGTTGCCTGGCGGTGGCTGCGCGCCGGAGGCGGCGTCGAACTTGATGACTTCCTTCGTCCAACCAAAAGGCGCTTTTGGTTCGTGGAACTCGCGAAAGAAGATGCCTATCGGATCAACAATGCCTGGGATTGGATTCAAGGCGAAGTTCACTTCGCGCTCTTCAAACGTCAACACCGACGACGACGGATTCGATTGATTGCCAGCGCGATTGTAGATTTGAATCGCTTTGGGAAGGAAATCCGCCTCGGCGATGATGACTTCGACTTTGAGATAGTTCTTGGCATCCTCGGCGCGCTTGGGCCACGCTTCCAACCAGTATTCGCCTTTGGCCGTTTTGGGCGTGAAGACGCCGACCCAGTAGCGTTCTTGAATCTTGGCGGCATTCGCGCCAAACAAAAACGGCAGCGGTCCATCGATGATCGCTTGCCCTTGCATGTCCGGCGGGAGTTGATGCTCGATCAGTTTCTTTTTCTCGCCATTGAACTCAAAGATCGATTTGCCGTTGCAGACCCAGTGCTCGCCGACCTCACCTTCTTGCGGCAAGTACTGTGCCTCGTCGCCGGGGTTTTTGGGAGGGTTATAGTGCAACGACTTGGTTACTTTGAACAGGCCTTTGTCCGGCTTGGCATACTTGATTTCGCCGTAGCTGACGCGAATCGCGGGGCTCTTGCCGGTTTTGGGATCGGCTTTGACAAACGCGGGATCGTATTCCCAACGGGTGAACTTGCACCGATAGCGCTCAATCTTGGAGCTGCTTTGCTCCCACCAGTTCAGCACGCCGGCGACATATTTTTGATGTTCCGCGGGTTGCGGCCACCACTGCGGTGCTTGCGGTCCCCGCGGCGGCGCAGGCTGCGGGTTCATCGCCACGCGCGGCACTGGTTGGGTGCGCGCTGGCGGCGCAGGCTGAACGCCTTGACGCGTGGGTTGAGTAGGCTGCGCGGGTTGGCGCGGCCCGATTCCCTGGCCAAATACTAGTTGTGAACAGCAAAGCGTTAAGACGCCCCAGATGGCCGCGGCATTGCGGATCGAGAAGTGCATCGCTAGCATCCCTGCTATGATTTGTCGAAGATAGTTGGCGACCGTCATCCGTGACGCCGCGCGGGGAGAAGTTTAACAAAGCCAGCGCGCTTTCACTAGAGCGAAAAGTTTTCCAGCTAGCAGCGCACTCCTAGGAATTTGTCATGCGCATCGCCGTATTCAGCACCAAGCCCTACGATCGCCGGTTCCTGCAGCCGGCCGCCGATGCCGCCGGACAGGAGATTCGCTTCTTTGAGCCGCGACTCACTGCGGACACCTGTCTGCTAGCGCACGGCTATGAGGTCGTATGCGCCTTTGTGAATGACGAACTGCATAGCCTGACGCTGGAATCGCTAGCAGCGCAACAGACCAAACTTATCGCGCTGCGTTGCGCAGGCTTTAACAATATCGATCTCGCGGCGGCGCAGAGCTTTGGCCTGCGCGTGGCGCGCGTGCCCGCTTATTCGCCGTATGCGGTGGCAGAACACGCGGCGGGCCTGATCCTGGCGCTCAATCGGCATTTGCATCGGGCGTACAATCGCGTACGCGAAGGAAATTTTTCGCTCGATGGATTGCTCGGCTTCGACCTGCATGGCAAGACGGTGGGGGTGATCGGCACTGGCAAGATTGGCGCGATCTTCGCGAAGCTGATGCACGGCTTTGGTTGTCGGATGCTGTTTGCCGACGTGTATGAGAATCCCGAATGCGCCGCGATCGGCAGCTATGTATCGCAGGCGGAGCTGTTGGCGCAGTCGGATGTTGTCTCGCTACATTGTCCTTTGATGCCGGAAACGCATCACGTCATTAACGACGCAGCGATCGCGACCATGAAGCCGGGAGTGATGCTCATCAACACTAGTCGCGGCGCGCTGGTCGATACAATGGCGGTCATACGCGGGCTGAAGTCGGGGCGAATCGGCTACGTCGGACTGGACGTTTATGAAGAAGAGGCCGATTTGTTCTTCGAGGATCTTTCCAATCGCGTGATTCAAGACGACGCCTTCACGCGGTTGCTGACGTTCCCCAATGTATTGATTACCTCGCATCAAGCGTTCTTCACGCGCAACGCCTTGGAGGAAATCGCCCGCATAACGATGCTGAACGTTTGCCAGTTTGAAAAAGGGGAGCCGCTTACTAATGAAGTGACGGCTAAAAAGTTGAAGAAGTAGTTGCCGCGAGCATTACTCGCCGACTTCGGCCTGCTGCCGATACTTCTCCTGATATTTGCGATACAACTGTTTCTGGCGATCGGTCAAATCAACCGCGCGCCCTTGGATCCAAGCCATTTCAACTTGCGTTTCGGTCTGTAGTATATCGCCGGAGCAAACGAACAGCGTCGCGTCCTTGCCTGCTTCCAATGATCCGACGCGATCGGCGACGCCGAGGATCTCGGCAGGAGCGAGGGTAATTGATCGCAAGGCAATCTCCGCAGGCAAGCCATAGGCCACCGCATTAGCGGCGTGATAGGGGAGATTGCGACTGTTGGCGGTCACATGCCGACCACCGCCTGCGATGCAAAATGGCACGCCAGCTTTGCGCAATCGCTCAGGCAAAGTGTAGGCCGCGTCGTAGTCGTCATCGCCGCGCATCGGCAAGCGATAGGTGCCATCGATGATGATCGGCACCTTGTGCGCTTTGATCAAGTCGAGGCAATGCTCGGCATCGTAGCCGCCATGCAAGATGCATTTCAGCTTGCGCTCGGCTACGAAGGAGAGAGCGGCTTGAATCTGTTGCACCTCATTGGCATGAATCATCACCGGCAATTCGCCCCGCAGCACCGGCAGCATCGCTTCCCAGCGCGCGTCGAGCGGTTGCTTGTCGCCTAGTGCTTCGCGTGCGGTCCGATAGGCGGCGGCGTCGTCGAACGCTTGTTTGATTTCCCCGAGCGTTTCGTCGCGATGCTCGGACCACTTCTTCGCCTTAGCGGCATCGGCGGAAGCACGTTGCGGGCTCATCGACGGCCAATAGAGATGTAGCGCGGCGGTCGATTTCAGCGACATCTCCTCCCAAGTCCATCCATCGAGTTGAACCACCGCCGACTTGCCTGCCAGCAAACTTCCCTCCGGCGAAGTGAGCGCCAGCAGCACGCCATTGGAACGAGTGACGGGAATCATTTCGCTATCGGGATTCACCGCCTTGAGCGCTTCGACGTTGGGATTGATCTCGCCTGACTCGCGTTCATCGACCGTGGCGCGCACCGCTTGAATTTCCACCAGGCCGACATTGGTGTGGGCGTCGAACAGACCGGGATAGACATGCTTGCCGCGCACGTCGATTTGCCGCGTCTTGGGCGGCAGTTTCACCTTCTCGCCCATGGCGACGAGGCGACCGTTGTCGAACAGCACGGTGCCGTGCTCAATGGGCGGACCGCTAATGGGAAACACTTTCCCGCCGACGAGCGCAATCGGTTCTGTTTGCGGCGCGCCGGGAATGGCATCGTGCGCGCTCGCGAGGCCGCCACTGAGCATTCCCAGTAAGCAAACAAGATTCCACCATCGCATTGGGTTGTCCTTATTCTTGCTGCGCATAGTCGTAGTTCTATTTGTGATCGTGAGCGTGGTCATGATCGTGATCGCCGTGATCATGCCCGCAATACTCGTCGTAGCGGGGCCACAGGTCGGGTTCCAGGCCGTCCAACTCCTCCGGCGAAAGCATGGCGTCACCCGAAGCGAGAATCTTTTGAACCAGGGCGACATGTCTTTTCCTGGCTTCTTCGCGGCGAGCGCGATCGTCGTGGCGATGGAAGTACTGCTTGCCTTCGATCCAAGTTTGTTCGCAGCGGCTTGTGGTCGACATCGGTGGACCGCTCCAAATGGCCAGATCGGCCGACTTGCCGACCTCGATCGAGCCAACCAGGTGATCGATGCGCAATTGCTTGGCCGGATTGATCGTGACGAACTTAATCGCCTCCTCGGCTGGCACGCCCCCATACTTCATCGCTTTGGCCGCTTCATGATTGAGATGCCGCGCGAGTTCCAAGTCGTCGCTATTGAACGAGACCACCACGCCTGCGTTGTGCATGATCGCGCCGTTGTGGGGAATCGCGTCGAAGACTTCAAATTTGTAGGCCCACCAATCGCTGAACGACGAACCCATAATGCCGCGTGCCGCCATGGCGTCGGCGACTTTGTAGCCTTCGAGGATATGTTGCAGCGTGCCGATGCGAATCTTGTATTCGTCGGTGAGCTTGAGCAGCGTGAGAATCTCGTCCTGGCGATAGCTGTGGCAATGAATCCATCGTTCACCACGCAGGATTTGGGCGACCGCTTCGAGCTCCAAATCGCGTCGTGGCGGCAAGCCGACGTGCTCCTTGTTCCAACGCTCCCAGGCTGCGTCGTAACGTAAGGCGGCGGCGAATTCGTCGCGCATGATTTGCTCGACACCCATGCGAGTTTGCGGGTAGCGCGTGGTAAAGCGCTCGCCCCAGTTGCTTTGCTTCACGTTCTCTCCCAGTGCGAACTTAATGCCGCCGGGGGCTTGCGCGAATTTCATGGCTTCATCGAGTTCGCCCCAGCGGAGTTTGCAGACCTGATTCTGGCCGCCGATGGGATTGGCCGAGCCATGCAGAATGTTGATTGTCGTCACGCCGCCAGCGAGTTGGCGATAGATGTTCACGTCGTCGGGATCGATAAAATCGCCGATCCGCACCTCGGCCGTAATTGCTTGGCCGGTCTCGTTAATGCCACCATCGGTTGCCATGTGCGAATGGCAATCGACGATGCCAGGCGAGAGATGCTGGCCCTTCAGATCGATGACAGTCGCTCCCGGAGGCAACTCAATATCGTTGCCGATGGCAGCAATCTTGCCGTTTTCGACTAGCAGCGAAGTATCCTCCAACACGCCTTGTTCGGCACACGTCCAAAGCGTGGCGTGCATGAAGAGGACCGCTTTGGCTTGCTCAGGCGGAGAGGTGTTACCAAACGCACCCAGCGGATAATTCAGCGGAAACGATGCCGCGCGATCGATCTCTTTTTTGGGTTTGCTCTTGTCGTCGTCTTTCTTTTCGACCTTCGTTTCCGAAC